>JBOGDN010000288.1:0-4459 GCA_050742995.1 Stackebrandtia sp.
GTCTTGACGTACATGGAGGATTCGGCTAGTTCCCCGCGGATTCCTCGTCGTCTTCCTTGGTGGCTTCGTCGTCGCCGGAGCCTTCGTCGGCGGGTTCCTCTCCGTCCCCGGAGCCTTCGCCCTCAGCGTCGGCCACGGATTCGTCGACGAGGGTCTTCAACTTTTCGCCGAACTCGCCGGCGTCGACCACTTCGCCGTCTATGAGGATCCAGGGAGTGCCTTCGAAGCCCTCCTCGTCTTGATTCTCTTCGGCGGCCTGCTCCACCCAGCCGCGATACTTTTCGTCCTCGACGCAGGATGCGAAGTCCTCGGTGAGACCGGCCTGGGTGCCGAAGCCGATGATGTCTTTGTCTGTCAGTCCCTCGCTGCCCTCGGCGGGCTGCTGTGAGTACAGGCCGGCGGCGAACGGGAGATACAGGTCCTCGTCGGCGGCGCACACGGCTGCGGCCGCGGCCCGGGACGAGTAAGCGGTTCCCTGCGAGGCCCGGTCGAGCATGGTGATCGGGTGGTAGTTGAGCGTGATGTTGCCGCCGACCACGTAGTCGTTCATGGCCTGCCCGTTCTCCTTCTCGAACTGGCCGCAGGACGGACACATGAAGTCCTCGTAGACGTCCACTTCGATCGGCCCGTCGCCCATGACGATGGCGTTGGACGTGTGCTCGGCCTTCGGCTCGTTGTATTCGAAGCTTTCGTTGTTGAGCCACAGTCCGAGCCCGATCACGCCGCCCAGCAACAGGACGGCCAGCGTGATTCCGCCGCCCAGCAGAATCTTCTTCCGGCGGGCTTCCCGCTTCTGCTGCTCCCGCATGATGCGGGCGGCTTCCTTTTTCTTGTCGCTTTTCTTAGCCATCAGTCGGTCTTCTCTTCTCCTCGTCAACGGCGCTATACTGTGGACGCTTGTCGCCAGGCCTCGATCAGCTCGCCGCGCGCCCGAGCCACCCGGGAGCGGATCGTGCCCACCGGCACATTCTCCACGACAGCGGCCTCGTCATACGTAAGGCCTATTACCTGTGTCAAGACGAACGCACTGCGTCGCTCCTCGCTCAACCGCGCCAACAGATCCTTGACGGCCAGCGTGCCGGCGGCGTCCGAGGCCGTCGAGTCGGAGTCGGCGACGCGTTCTCCCAGACGACGGCGTCGCACCAGGCTCCGGATGTGGTCGGCGCAGGTTCTGCGGGCGATGCCGAGCAGCCAGGTGCGCGCGCTGGAGCGTCCTTCGAACCGCGGCAGCGCCTTCAGCGCGCGCAGATAGGTCTCCTGCGCCAGGTCGTCGGCGCTGCCGGGGTCGACGAGCCCGGCGCACAGCCGCCACACCTCCGCCTGGGTGGCGCGCACGAACGCGGCCACGGACACCGGGTCGGCGTCGCGCGCGGCAAGGGCCAGCCGCGTCACCTCGTCGCCGGGCGTTGACGTCACGATCCCAGACATTACGCAGCCGACGCGCGGACGACGTCCTCGGGAGCCGGACCGGCGCGGCCGCTTACGGGACCAGGACGATCTTGCCGCGCACGTGCCCGGTCTCGATCGCGCGATGGGCCGCGGCGGCCTGCTCAAGCGGGAAGGTCTCGGCGATCTCGACGCGCAGCTTGCCCTCGGAGTACAGGCCGATCAGCTCGGTGAGGCGGGCGATGGAGCGCTCGGTGGTCAGGCGCCGCACTCCGAGCTCGGCGTGCAGCGGGTTGAAGGCCACCGTGCCGACCCTGCTCAATTCCTTGACCAGCTCCACGGACGTGCGCAGCGACTCTTCCGTGGCGACGCAGTCGAAGGAGGCGTCGATCGCGGGCGCGAGCGCGCGGACGCGATCGGCAAGGCCCTCGCCGTACGCCACGGGAATCGCGCCGAGCGAGCGCAGGTAGTCGTGATTGCGCGGGCTGGCGGTGCCGACGACCGCGGCGCCCCAGGCGAGGGCGAGCTGGACGGCGAAGCTGCCGACGCCGCCCGCGGCGGCGTGGATGAGCACGGTGTCTCCGGCGCCTACGCCCAGTTCCCGCAAGGCGGTGTGGGCGGTCTGCCCAGACGCCGTCACGACGCCGGCGGCTTCCCAGGGCATGGCCCGCGGCTTGGGGACGAGCTGGTCGACGCCGACGACCGCGTGCTCGGCGTAGGCGGCCAGCGTCACCCAGCCAAGCACCGCGTCCCCGACGGAGAAGTCGTCGACGCCCTCGCCGACCGCGTCGACGAGGCCGGAGACTTCGTTGCCGAGCTGCTGGGGGAAGTTAGCCGGGACCTGCTTGGCGACCGCGCCGCGGCGGAACAGGCAGTCGAACGGCTGGACGCCCGCGGCTTTCACGCGTATCCGCACCTGGCCGGGGCCGGGCCGCGGCGGCTCGACGTCGACGAGGTGCAGGACGTCCGGATCTCCGTATTCGGAGAAGGCGACGGCTTTACTCATTGTCAGCTCCTTTGTCCGCGCTAGCGGAGTTGACCATCTTGGAGATCTGTTCTCGGACTCGGCCTCGGTACTCCGCGGAGAGCGGATCGACGCCGAAGACGCCCGCGACGAAATGCGGCAGCGCCACGGGCGCGAACGTCAGGGCGTACGCGACCAGGAGGATGAACTCGGGTTCGAGCGCGTCGGAGATCTCGCCGGCGGCTTGGCGGCCGCGGATCCGCTCGACGGCCTGTCGCATTCGGGTCCGCTGCGCGGCCGCGATCTCGTCGTCGCCGCCCCGGACGTCTCCGAGCGCCTGCCAGACCACCAGCCGGGCCCAGTCGGGGTTGTCGAGCGCGGCGTCGAGGTGGCGCCCGACGGACTCCCCGAATGGGAGGTCGGTCGGGATGTGCGACGAGTCGGACGCCCAGCGCCGGCGCAGTTCGTCAAGCAGCCCCTGCTTGCCGCCGAAGTAGTACGAGATCAACTGCTGGTTGACGCCGGCCCGCGCGGCGATCGCGGCCGTGCGCGCGCCTGCGAATCCCTTGGCCCCGAATTCCTCGACCGCCGCCTCCAGGATGCGCTCGCGGGTCTGCTCCCCGGCCTTGCCGCGTTCTTCCGGTTTCGGAGCGCGGCGGGGGGAACGGCGCGCGGGGGTTTCGTCTGCGGTCACGGCTCGACAGTATCAATCAAACGATTGAATGTCAAAAGTCAACTGTATGCATGAGGGCCGTCATGTCGCTGATCGGCGCGCGCCGCCGCGGCCGTCTTCGGTGTCGCGACCGGCGACGCATCCCACGCGAAACATTCCATGCAGTGACCGTCACGGCGTCATATCCACAGAATCTCCATTATCGAACGTAGGGTTACGTAGAAGGAAAGCGCTTGCTTAGAGCAAAGAGCGCACAGCATCACCCACAGAAGAGGGAAATAGTGAAGATTCGCAAAACGGCGCTTGCCGTGAGCATGTCTCTGCTGACGATCGGCGGCGCCACCGCCGTCGTCAGCCCGGCCTTCGCCGCTGAGTCGGGCGACCCCTGCGGCTGGGACGGCTACATCGAGACCACCGACGACAACCCCGGCGGCAAGCTGTGCTGGGCCAAGGACGGCGATGTCATCCAGGCGATCGACACCGACGCCGACGGCAAGCACGCCGTGGCGTACGTCTACAAAGGCACTGGGGACGACAAGAAGCTGGTCTATGACTTCACCGCCAAGACGTCGGGTCACAGCGAGACCAAGCGCGAGAGCATGACCGGCAAGTACGACCTGCCTGAAGACTCCTGGTACACGGTCAAGATCTGCCTGGGGGACAGCTCGAGCAGCACGAAGTTCTGCAAGTCCGACAAGTTCTACAACAAGCGCTGAACGAATCGTGCGAAGGCCGGCCGTCGATCAGGCGGTCGGCCTTCGCAAGCGCTGCGGCGCCAGAGCCGCGCGACGGCTTAGAGCTCCTAGCTTTGCCCCGTTTCCTGCTGCGCGTTCACCGGGCGTGACGGTCCTTGCGAAGCGCCGTTGTTCGAGTTTTTGCTCGCGGCGTTGTCGGCACGTCCGCATCCGACGCCGGGATGCGGGAGCGCCTCCGCCTTGCTCTTGTCTGCTCGATCACGCGGGCCTTGCGGCCGTACAGCGGCTTACGACCGTCGCACTCGCCTGGAAGCCGCTCGCCACGGAAGAGGACAAAGCCAGGAACTCTTACGCCCGTCGTCGCGCGAAGGGGATCCAGCCCTCGCCGTTGCAGAACCAGCACTCTTCCACGACGTACCGCGACTCGATCTTCTTCACCTCGGCGTTGAAGTAGGCGCGCGGGATCTCGAGATCGCCGCTTCCGCCGCAGGTGTAGCACGCCACACGCAGGTCCTTCACGGCCAGCACCTTACTCGTGGCGCGCGACTGATTCGATCAGCGGGGAACTTTCCCGCCCGCCCCGGCGACTACCCGACGTGAACTGCGAGAGCGTGCGCGCCGCCGTGTCGGCGTTGCTGGACGGCGAGTCGACGCCCGACCGGGCGGCGGTGGACGAACACTTGGGCCGGTGCGGCGAATGCGCCGCCTGGCGCGACGCGGCCGAGGCGCTGAGCCGGACGC
>JBOGDN010000289.1:0-1589 GCA_050742995.1 Stackebrandtia sp.
GACTTCTACCGCGTCGACACCGCCTTGACGCTGCCGCGCGTCCACCCCGACGACTACCGCTTGACCGTGGGCGGGCGAGTCGGCAATCCCATGTCGCTGTCCTACGAGGATCTGCTTTCGCGCCCCATGATGGAGCGGGAGATCACGGTGTCGTGCGTGTCCAACGAGGTCGGAGGCGAGCTGGCCGGAAACGCCCGCTGGCTTGGCGTGCCGTTGGCGGATCTGCTTGCCGAAGCCGAGCCCGACGCTGGCGCCGATCAGCTGGTCGGCCGATCCGCGGACGGCTGGACGTGCGGAACCCCGGTCAAGGAGTGCGTCGACGGCAGAGACGCGATGCTGGCCGTCGGCATGAACGGCGAGCCGCTTCCGCTCGTTCACGGATTTCCGGTGCGGATGCTCGTGCCCGGACTCTACGGCTACGTCTCGGCGACGAAATGGCTCGTCGCACTCGAGCTGTCCGCCTTCTCCGACTTCGATCCCTACTGGGTGCGCAGGGACTGGGCCGCCGAAGCGCCCGTCAAAACCTTCTCGCGCATCGACACTCCCACGGCGCTCAAACGGGTCGCTTCAGGACGCGTTCCCGTCGCCGGCGTCGCCTGGGCCCAGCATCGCGGCGTCGCCGCCGTGGAGGTCCGCGTCGACGAAGGCGACTGGAAGGAAGCCGAGCTCGCGCCGATCGTCAGCTCCGACACCTGGCGGCAGTGGCTCTGGCAGTGGGAAGCCGCGCCGGGCAGACACAAGCTCCAGGTGCGGGCCGCCGACCACACCGGAACAACCCAGCCGGAAGAAAGACGACCGCCGTTTCCCGACGGCGCGACCGGATGGCACTCGACGACCGTCGTCGTCGAGTGAATCGGCCGGGGAAGAGTTCCTCGACCGTCGAACAGAGAGGTGACTGCAATGTCGATTAACCTGCTACGCCGCACCGCCGCTTTGGCGACCGCGGGAGCGCTCGCCCTGGCTTTGACGGCGTGCGGCGCCGAAGACGACGCCGACGAATCCTCAGGCGCCGCCGAAGACTCCCAGGACAACGCCGACGGCGGCGAAGCCGAGGGCGACGACTCGGCCGCACAGACCTTCGGCGACGGGTGCGCCGCCGTCCCCGAAGACGGCGACGGGAGCTTCCAGGGAATGGCGCAAGACCCGGTCGCCACCGCGGCGAGCAACAATCCGGTGCTGTCGACGCTGGTCGCCGCCGTCACGGAAGCCGAACTCGGCGACACGCTGAACTCCTCGGAGGACATCACCGTGTTCGCGCCGACCGACGACGCCTTCGGCAAGATCCCCAAGGAGGACCTCGACGCGGTGCTGGCGGACAAGGAAACGCTGACCGAGATCCTGACCTACCACGTGGTCGGACAGACCGTCACGCCCGACCAGCTCGGCTCCGCCGGCCCGTTCACCACGCTGCAGGGCGGGGAGATCGAAGTCAGCGGCTCCGGCGAGCAGTTCACGGTCAACGACGAGGCCTCGGTGGTGTGCGGCAACGTTCGGACGTCCAACGCGACCGTCTATATCATCGACACCGTGTTGATGCCGTAACGACTGCGCAGCAAGGCCGCGCCGGGTTCTCCGTGTCTGTCGGAGAA
>JBOGDN010000290.1:0-2550 GCA_050742995.1 Stackebrandtia sp.
TCGTTCGGGGGAGGGGAACTGGTGGCGGCTTTCTGTGGCGAAGCCGTGGAAGTCGAAGGCGAGCACCGCCGTGGATCGGGCCACTGTGTACAAGTCCGACGACACCGACGGGCCCTCCTCGACGATCTCGTCGTCGGGCACGGCGTAGCCGTGGGTGCCGAAGACGGGAGACTCGTCGTCGTCGATCCTTCGCACCGCGCCCAGGTCGATGAGCTTCAGCCAGGACTCGACGTGGATGACGTTGTCGGGCTTGAAGTCGCAGAACAGCAGTCCGTGCCGGTGCAGGTATCCCAGCGCGGGCAGCACTTCGGCGGCGTAGGTCAGCACCTGCGACAGCGGCAGCGGAACCCGGCTTCCGTCCTCGTCGCGGTGTTCGTGTCGCAGGTCGCGCAGGGAGCGGCCCGGGACGTATTCCATGACGATGTAGTTGAGCGCCTCGTTGGTGCGCGGATCCGGGTGGCGGACGAAGTCGTGGATCTGGACGATGTTGGGGTGCTCGAGCGACGCCAGGAACCGGCGTTCGCTGATGGCCGCCTCGATCGCGTCGGGGTCGCTGGTGTCGATGAGTCCCTTGAGCACCACCCAGCGCGACGTGACGTCGTCGCCGATGTTCTTGTCGCTGGCGAGATAGATCCATCCCATGCCGCCGTGCGCGATCGCGCCGAGGATCTCGTAGCGCCCGGCGACCACGTCGCCGCGACGCAGGCTGGGCACGAACGAGAACGGGGCGCGACAGTGCGGGCAGAAGCCTTGCGCTCTGCCTTTCTCGCCGTCGGGCGTCGACCGCCCGACCGGTTTCGTGCACTGGCCGCAGCGCCGCTTGTCCTCGGGCACCGTCGGGTCGTCGAGCACCGCCTCGCTCGGATCGCGCGCGGGTATGGGCGGCAGGTCCGCCAGGCCTCCGCCGCGGGTGCGTGCGGTGGCGGTCGTCGGCCGCGTGGTCGGCGAGCTCCGCGACGTGTACGCGCCCGTGGCCGCCGTCGACGGCGTCGGTCCCGGCGCGGTCTGCGGCGGCGACGGCTCTGGCGGAATGGTCGTCATGCGGGTCCTTAGTCGAGGTACTGCGGCTGCGGCGGCTCGGCGTCGCCGAGTGCGTCTTTGAGGGTGGCGTCGTAGATGTCCTGCCAGGTCCCGTCTTCGCGGATGCGCTCGAGCACGTGGTTGACGAAGCGGGTCAACGCCTCGTGGTCCAAGTGGACGGCCACGCCGTAGGGCTCTTCGGACAGCGGCTCGCCGATCACCTTCGTCCCCGGATCTTGAGCGGCCATGCCGGCCAGGATCGTGTCGTCGGTGGTCATGCCGGCGACGTGGCCCTGCTGCACCAGGATCATGCAGTCCGCCCAGTTGTGGGCCGAGACCGGCTCGGCGTCGAGCTCCTCGGTGACGCGGCGCAGCGACGTGCTGCCCGGCGAGGAGCAGATCTTCTCGCCGGCCAGATCGGCGACGTCGTCGGTGGCCGATTCCGGCACCAGCACCTTCTGTCCGGCCCGGTAGTACTCGGTGGAGAAGTCGACGTCTTCGCGGCGCTGGCAGTTGACGGTCATGGTGCGCACCACCATGTCGACCTCGCCGTCGACGACCGCGTCGATGCGTTCGTCGGAGCTCATCACCTTGAAGTGGATCGCGTCGGGGTCGCCGAGCAGGTCGCGTGCGATCTCGCGGGCGATGCGGATGTCGAAGCCGTCGAGCCTGCCGGTCTGCGGGTCGCGGTAGCCCATCAGGTAGCTGGTCTGGTCGACGCCGACGCGCAGCTTGCCGCGCTCCACGATCTCCTCGATCTCGGGGCTGTCGACGTCGTCGCTGGGGGAGTGGCTCTTCAGCGGCTCGCACGAGTCGTCCGTCTCCGACGCCTCGGGGACGTCGGCGGGATCTTCGACCCCGAGCGGCCGGTTGTCGATCTCGACCGGGTCCACGGCGATCCCGCCGCGTTCGTCGCCGCCGCAGGAGGTCAGAGACAGCGCGAGCGCGGCGGCCAGCCCGACGGCGAGCGCGGCTTTTCGGGGGGTTGTCATCGGTACTCCGAAATTCGTCGTTGCAGACCAAGCGCCGCGGCGATCATCGCGATCAGCGTGATGACGCCGACGCCGGTGCCCAGTCCGCCGAGCGCCCGGCCGGCGGCGTCGGTCTCGGAGGCGAATCGATCGGCGGCCACCGCGTTGGCCTCGGTCAGCGCCGCGTCCAGCGCGGCGAAGGCTCTGCCCGCGTCTCCAACCTCGTCTCCGACGGCCGAGGCCACGGCGGTGTCGTAGTCGCCGGAGTCGTCGGCGGCGCGCAGGTCCTCGTGGGCGGAGCGCCATTCGCCGGCCGCGGCGATCGCCGCGTCGACGTGACCGGTCAGCTCCTCGTCGTCGAAGTCGGCCTTGACCTCGGCGAGCACTCCGCCGTCGCCGTCGGGGCCGATGAGCTCGTCCATGATCTGGACGAACTCGGCCTCGTAGTCGGTGCCCGCGCCTTGGGCGACAAGGGTGAGCGCCTCGTTGCCGCGTGCCTGCTGCGCGCCGATGTGCGCGTCGGACAGCACTGCGAGCGGCTCGGCGCCTTGACTGTGCC
>JBOGDN010000291.1:0-1870 GCA_050742995.1 Stackebrandtia sp.
CGGGCCGTCCGCCGATTGTTTTTCCACAACCGATCTACATCGGGCGGCACGCGTGACGTTTGTCTCGGGGATCCGACCTGACGTGCTGTTTTGGGTGCCTTATGGTGGTCGGGCACTGCCGAAGCGAAACGGAGAGGAACGGTCTTGACTGGGAAAATGCGACGCAGAGCTCTGCTCGGCGCCGGTGTGGGCGCGGGGGTCGCGGTCGCGGGGGGCGCCTTCGGCGTCAGCCAGGTGCTGGCCGAGGAACCGACCGTCGAGGCCGCCGGACGCCCTGAGGACGCAGCCAAGGCCGTCAAGGACGTCTTCGACTCCGAAAGCAAAACGGCCGGAGGCTGGTGGCGCGCTTACATCTCGGTGGCCGGTTCCGACGGATCCCTTGTGGCCGCGGTCGACCAGGAGTCCGAAACGGTCCTGGAAGCCTGGAGCACCAACAAGATCGCGGTGGCCTGCGCCGTGCTTGACAAGGTGGACCGTGGCGAGGCCGCGATCGACCAGCTGCTCGACGTGACCGAGGAGATCGTCTCCAAGGACGGCGACGGCATCTTCGGTCACGACGCCGCCTACCCGAGCCACGTCACCCTCGGCCACGTGCTGGCCAACATGCTGACCGTCTCCGACAACACCGCGGTTCGCCTGTGCGGCAAGGTGATCAGCGCCGACGAGGTCAACAGGTATCTGGCGTCCAAGGGCTTCCCGAACACGCAGGTGGAGCAGAAGGACGACGTCGCCGACCAGTTCTGGCTCGGCAAGACCACGCCCGCCGAACAGCACGGCCTGCTGCAGGCTCTCTACAAGGGCGAGATGGTCTCCAAGGAGTCCAGCGACCGGATCTTCAATCTGACGCAGGCCATGGAGGCGTTCACCGACGGCATCAGGCTGCTGCTGCCCACCCCGAGCCGCTTCCAGGTCGCGACCAAGGCCGGCTGGCTCGACGACGCCGCCGACGAGCGGTGCGAGATCGGCATGATGTTCGACGCCGCCGGCGCTCCGCTGCTGACGTACAGCATCTACGCCGGCGAACAGGGCGCCGCCGGAGACTTCGGCGCCGCGCACCCGGCGAACTGGGCCCGCGCCAACATGGGCAAGTCGTTCTTCAAGATCGTCGGCGAGATGAGCGGCGACTCCAGCCGCGCCGTCCCCACCCCCGAGTACAAGCCGCAAAACGGCTGACCGCACTCGACTTCGCGCCGAGACCGTCGGCGTCAGACCCCGGTAGGGCTTGACGCCGACGGACTCGGCGCGACTTTCGTCAGGGCGGCTGACCAGCGCGCCCGAGTGCGCGACAGGGCGATCGGCGGACACGCGGCGGCGAAGTCTGGTCTGGGGCGGCGCGGGATTGGCCAGTTGGCAAAGGCGTCGAGGGCGTCGCGGCGCCTAGCGTTTCGGCCATGACCGACGCTGTGCCGCACGCCGCCCGTCCCGGAAGACTCGCGCGAATCGCGCCCGTGGCCGGGCTGTTCTTCCTGTCCCCGATCTGCGCGGAGTACCTGAGCGGATATCACGGACAGGGCATCGCCGACCTGCCCGGACTGCTGATCAGTCTTCTCCTCATCGGCCCGCTGTACGGCGCCGTCGCGGTGCTGATCCGCGAGGTCGCCCGCCGTGCCAGACGAGGCTGGCCGACGATCCTGCTGTTGAGCGCGGCCGCCGGGCTGATCCAAGCGGGGCTGATCGACCAGTCCCTTTTCAACCACGGCGCCTTCGCCGACGGCCCGTACTGGCGGGACCTGCCCGCCCTCATCCCCGGCGTCGACGTCGACGCCAGTCAGCTGCTCGTCTTCGTCGTCGGCCACGTGATCTGGAGTTTCGCCGCGCCGATCGCCGTGGTCGAAGCGTGCGTCCCGAAGCGGGCCGACCAGCCGTGGCT
>JBOGDN010000292.1:0-8095 GCA_050742995.1 Stackebrandtia sp.
GACGCGAAACGACCGCGTCGCCGCGAGGAGGCGACCGACGACGTCGGTTTCCGGCAGCGCCTCGCAGCGCTCCCACATGTAGCCGATCAGCTCGTCGTAGAAGTCGACGCACAGCGCCGTGACCAGCGCGTCGAGACTGGGGAAGTAGCGATAAAGTGCGGGCGCGGACACGCGAAGGTCCCTGGCCACGGCGCGCAGCGAAATCCCCGAGGGGCCCGATTCGACTAGTCGTACGCGGGCGGCGGCCTTGATGTCGGCGACGGTGCCCGCGCGCTGCAGTTCGCGTCGGCTCGGCGGCGACGTGTTGGATTTCACGCTGTTCCTGCCTGAGAGATTACTGTGAAACGGTTGTCGAAGTTAACGCCGTTCGCTATGGTTAACGCCGTTAACGCACGAACGATGTCAATCATTGTACTTCCCGCATAGGAGCTGGTTCGGAATGTTTTCGTCGTGGGGCCGCATCGTCGTCCGGCTGCGTTGGGCGATCCTGGCCGCGGCCGTCGCGGTTGTCGCCGTCGGCGGCGCCTGGGGCAGCGGCGTCTTCGAGTCGCTTGCCGACGGCGGCTTCCAGAATCCCGACTCCCCGTCCGCGCAGGCCGACGAGCGAATCGACGAGCTCTTCGGCAGCCAGGACGCGGACGTGGTCTTGCTGTATTCGTCAGACGAGCACGCCGTATCCGAACCCGAGTTCGCCGACCCCGTTTCGGAGACCCTCGACTCGGTCGCGGGGCTGGACGAGGTGTCCAGCGTGACGTCGTACTACAACACCGAGTCGCCCCAGTTCGTCTCCGAGGACGGACACTCCACAATCGCGACCGTTAGCCTTTCGGGCGACAGCGACGAGGACCGCGCCGACCAGTACGACGCCATAAGCGACGAACTCGACGCCCCCGGAGTGACCACTCAGCACGGCGGCTGGGCGGCGGTATTCTCCGACATCAACACCCAGACCAAAGAGGACATGGTCAGCGCCGAGATGATCGCCATGCCGCTGCTGCTGGTGTTGATGGTGATCATCTTCGGCTCCCTGACGGCGGCTTTGACGCCGCTGATGATCGCCGTCATCGCGATCACGGGCGGCCTCGCCGTCACCCGCGCACTCACCTACGTCACCGACGTCTCGGTCTTCGCCGTCAACGTCATCACCATCATCGGCCTCGGTATGGCCATCGACTATTCGCTGTTCATCGTCAAGCGCTTCCGCGAGGAGCTGGCCGCCGGACGGGACAGGCGCGAGGCCGTGGCGCGCACCGTCGCCACCGCCGGCCGCACCGTCACGGTCTCCGGGCTCATCATCGTCTTCTCCCTGGCCGGCCTGCTGCTCTTCCCGCTGCCGTTCCTCCACGGCATCGCCTACGGAGGCATGGCCGCGGTCGCCATCGCCATGATCGGCGCGGTGACGGTCCTGCCGGCCGTGCTGTATCTGCTTGGACGCCGCGTGGACTCGCTTTCGCTGCCGTGGCGCCGCAAACAGCGCGGCGTCGAGAACGGCTCGAAGCTGTGGGCGAAGGTGGGCGGCAGCGTCATGCGCCGTCCCGCGCTTTACCTGATCGGCGTCCTGGCCGTCCTGGCCGTGATCGCCGGCCCGCTCGCCAAGATCGCCTTCGGCGGCGTCGACGAGCGGATGCTGCCGGCCGAAGCCGAAAGCCGCGTGGTCACCGAGTCGGTCGACGCCGACTTCCCGGGCGCGCGGACGCCGGACATGACGGTCCTCGTCGAGGGAGGCGGCGCCGTCGCGTCCCAGGAGGCGGCCGCGGACATCGCCGACATCGACAACGTGGACGAAGTCGTCCCGGCCGACGCGCAGAGCGACGACTCGCTGCTTGGGGTGTACCTCGACGTCGCCCCCGACAGCCCCGAGGCGCGCGAGACGGTCGACGCCGTACGCGGTCTCGACGCGCCGCCCGGCAGTCAGCTGGAAGTCGCCGGCTTCGCCCCGGAATTCGACGACATGATGGCCGACATCGTCGACAACATGCCCTGGCTGGGGCTGTACGTCGTCGCCGTGACGCTGCTGCTGCTTTTCCTGGCCTTCGGATCCATAGTGCTGCCGGTCAAGGCGGTGCTGATGAACGTGGTCTCCATCGCGGCCGCATTCGGGGTCGTGGTGTGGATCTTCCAGGACGGCAACCTTTCCGGGCCGCTCGACTTCACGTCGATGGGCGCGCTGGAACCGTCCAGCATGGTCTTGGTGCTGGTGATGCTCTTCGGGCTTTCCACCGACTACGAGGTGTTCCTGCTGTCGCGGGTGCGCGAGGAGTGGGACCACACCGGCGACAACCGCGCCTCGGTGCTGCAGGGGCTGCAACGCACCGGCGGCATCATCACGGCCGCGGCGCTGCTGCTGATCGTCGTGGTCGGTGCCTTCGCCACCAGCGGCATCCTGATGATGAAGATGATCGGCGTCGGCATGGCCGTCGCCATCTTCCTCGACGCCACTGTGGTGCGTCTGCTGCTCGTGCCGTCCACTATGCGCCTGCTCGGCCGCGCGAACTGGTGGGCGCCGAAGCCGCTGCGCCGCTTCTACGCCTCGTACGGTCTCAAGGAGGGCGAGGACGCGCCCGCGCCGCGGGAAAACCAGCTGGCGACCGCGGCGAAATAAAGGTCGTAAAGGGACGGTGCCGCGGTCGCTTCGACCCGGCGCCGTCCCGGCTGAGCGGGCGTCGGCGGCCTGGACGATAATGCCTCGGTGACCAGCCAGTTCGTCCTCACGCTTTCCTGCCCCGACCGGGTCGGCGTCGTGCACGCCGTCTCGGGCTTTCTCGTCGCCCGCGACGGGAACATCCGCGACAGCCAGCAGTTCTCCGACCCCGGCAGCCGACGATTCTTCATGCGGGTGCACTTCGAAGTCGACCGCCTCCGCGAAGAGCTGGCCGGCGACTTCGCCGAGACCGTCGGCGAGTTCGGCATGGACTGGCAGCTCCACGATCTGGCGGTGCGGCCCCGCGTCCTGATCCTGGCCTCAAAACCCGGACACTGCCTCAACGACCTGCTTTACCGTTTCCGGACCGGATCGCTGCGCGGCGACCTCGCGGCGGCGGCCTCCAACCACACCGACTGGCAGGACCTCGTCGACTCCCACGACGTGCCCTTCTGGCACCTGCCGGTGGCCTCCGACTCCCGCGCCGCTCAGGAGCAGCGCCTGCTGGAGCTGATCGCCGAGCACCGCGTCGACGTCGTGGTGCTGGCCAGGTACATGCAGATTCTCTCCGACGGCTTCTGCGACAAGCTGCCCGGCCAGATCGTCAACATCCACCACTCCTTCCTGCCGAGCTTCAAAGGCGCCAAGCCGTATCACCAGGCGTACGAGCGCGGCGTCAAGCTCATCGGCGCCACCGCCCACTACGTCACCGCCGATCTGGACGAGGGCCCCATCATCGAACAGGAGACCGCCCGCGTCGACCACGCCATGGCGCCCGAACAGCTCGCGGCCGTCGGACGCGATCTGGAATGCGCCGTCCTCGCCCGCGGCCTTTCGTCACACCTGGACCACCGCGTGCTGCTCAACGGCCGCCGTACCGTGGTCTTCCGCTGAAGTGCTGAGGGACAATGACGACGTGACACCCCGCGAACTTGTAGTGCTCGGCTCGACCGGCTCGGTCGGCGTGCAGGCGCTCGACGTGGCGCGCGCCAACCCCGAGGCGCTGCGCGTGGTCGGCCTCGCCGCCGGCGGAGCCGACCCGACGCTGCTCGCCGAGCAGGCCCTCGAGTTCGCAGTCGGAGCCGTGGCCGTCGCCAAAGCCGGGGCCGCGCAAGATCTCCAGCTGGCCTTCTACGCCGCCGCGGAGAAGCGCGGCTACTCGCGGGGTCAGTTCAAACTGCCGAAGATCCTGGCCGGACCGCAGGCGGCTGAAGAGCTGGCGACCTGGCAGTGCCACACGGTGCTCAACGGCATCAC
The DNA here is from genome assembly GCA_050742995.1 of Stackebrandtia sp. Lineage (GTDB taxonomy): Bacteria > Actinomycetota > Actinomycetes > Mycobacteriales > Micromonosporaceae > Stackebrandtia. Next base: position 3,899 of record JBOGDN010000292.1, read on the forward strand.
CGGCTCGATCGGCCTGAAGCCGACCCTTGCGGCGTTGCGCGCTGGACGAGTGCTGGCCCTGGCCAACAAGGAGTCCCTGGTCGCCGGTGGACCGTTGGTGCGCGCCGCGGCCGCACCCGGCCAGATCGTCCCGGTGGACAGCGAGCACTCCGCGCTGGCGCAGTGCCTGCGCGGCGGCCGGTCCGAAGCGGTGCGGCGGCTCGTCGTCACCGCGAGCGGCGGTCCTTTCCGGGGACGCGACCGCCGCTCGCTTGCGGACGTGACGCTCGAACAGGCGCTGGCCCACCCCACCTGGGACATGGGGCCGGTGGTGACCCTCAATTCCGCCACCATGGTGAACAAGGCGCTCGAGGTCGTCGAGGCGCACGAGCTCTTCGGCGTCGACTACGACGACATCGAGGTGACGATCCACCCGCAGTCGGTCATCCACTCGATGGCGGAGTTCGTCGACGGCTCCACAATCGCGCAGGCGAGCCCGCCCGACATGCGGCTGCCCATCGCGCACGCCCTGGCCTGGCCGGACCGGCTGCCCGACGTCGCGCCGGCCGTCGACTGGACCCGGGCTCACACGTGGGAGTTCTTTCCGCTCGACGACGAGGCGTTCCCCGCCGTCAGTCTGGCGCGGCACGCCGGCAAGACCGGCCGTTGTCTTCCCGCGGTGTACAACGCCGCCAACGAGGAATGCGTCGCCGCGTTCGTCGCCGGCCGGCTGCCGTTTCTGGGCATCGTCGACACTGTGAGTGAGGTCCTATCCAGCGCGCCGAGGTTTGACGAACCGGGTACCGTCGACGAGGTGCTCGCCGCCGAAAGCTGGTCGCGAGCCCAGGCGCGTGAACTCGTCGCGGCGGCTGGACGATAGGCGAACCGAATCCGGTTCGATGAGCAAAAGGTAGGAACGGTTGGCTTACGTCATCGGCATAATCCTGTTCGCGGCTGCGATTTTGGCCTCGGTCAGCCTGCACGAAGCCGGGCATATGGGCACCGCCAAGGCTTTCGGCATGCGTGTGACCAGGTACTTCCTCGGTTTTGGACCGACGTTGTGGTCGTTCCGCAAGGGCGAGACCGAGTACGGCGTCAAGGCCGTGCCGCTCGGCGGCTTCGTGAAGATCACGGGCATGACCGAGCAGGACGAAGCCGAAGAGCAGCTCGACGAGAAGGACAAAAAGCGCGTCTTCTGGCGCAAGCCGCTGTGGCAGCGCACGGTCGTGCTGGCGGCCGGCTCGGTGGTGCATTTCATACTCGGCTTCATCATCCTGTGGATCATGGCGTCGTTCGTGGGAGCGCCCAACCCGGCCTACGCCGACGAGGTGGTGCAGACCTCGAAGGTGACCGTGCTCGACTGTCTTTCAAGCGATCCCGGCGGCGAGTGCGCCGACGACGACCCGGAATCGCCGGCGTCGGCGGCGGGCCTGCGCGACGGCGACCAGATCGTGGCGATCAACGGCCGGCAGATCGCCGGCGAGACGTGCGCGATCGACTCCTCCAGCGTCATGCCGGCTACCGCCTGGGACTGCGTCGTCCTGGAGATCCGCGAGCTGGAGGCCGGCGAAGAGGCTGAATTCACCGTCTCCCGCGACGGCAAGACCTGGGACGTCGCCATCGCGCCGGAGCTCAACGAGGTGCCGACCGCGGACGGCGGCACCCAGCAGGTCGCGCAGATCGGAATCTCCCGCCACGTAGACCCCACAATCGACTCGGAGATCGTGTACGGACCGGTCGACGGAATCGGCGGCGCGGCCTCGTGGACCGGCGACGTCGCCGTGCAGATCGGCAAGGCGATCCCCAAGATCCCGCAGAAGATCCCCGCGGTGTGGAACTCCATCTTCGGCGCCGAGCGAGACCCGGAGACGCCGGTCAGCGTCGTGGGCGCCAGCCGTCTCGGCGGCGAGATGGTCGAGCGCGACATGTGGCCGAGCTTCTTCTTGCTGCTGGCGATCCTCAACTACTTCATCGGCGTTTTCAATTTGCTTCCGCTTTTGCCCATGGACGGCGGGCACATCGCCATAGCCTGGTACGAGAAGGCGCGTTCGGGGGTGGCTCGGCTGCGCAAGAAGCCCGACCCGGGCCGGGTCGATTACATGAAGCTGATGCCGTTGACATATACGGTGATCGTGATCTTGATCGGATTTACCCTGCTGCTGGTCACCGCCGACGTCGTCAACCCGATCACGCTTCCTTGACAGGAAGGACACATATGAACGCCGTCAACCTGGGTATCCCAACCGCTCCGCCGCCGGCCCTGGCCGAACGCAAGCAGACGCGCACCTTGAACGTGGGCGGAGTGCTTGTCGGCGGGGGAGCGCCGATCAGCGTCCAGTCCATGACCACCACCGTGACCGCCGACGTCAACGCCACGCTGCAGCAGATCGCCGAGCTGACCGCCTCGGGCTGTCAGATCGTGCGGGTGGCCGTGCCGACGAGCGACGACGCCGAAGCGCTGCCGGCCATCGCCAAGAAGTCGCAGATCCCGGTCATCGCCGACATCCACTTCCAGCCCAAGTACGTCTTCGCCGCGATCGACGCCGGCTGTGCGGCGGTGCGCGTCAACCCGGGCAACATCAAGAAGTTCGACGACAAGATCGGCGAGATCGCCAAGGCCGCCTCCGCGGCGGGCACGCCGATCCGCATCGGCGTCAACGCCGGCTCGCTCGACCCGCGCCTGCTCGAAAAGCACGGCAAGCCCACAGCCGAGGCTCTCGTCGAGTCGGCGCTGTGGGAGTGCTCGCTTTTCGAAGAGCACGACTTCCGCGACATCAAGATCTCGGTGAAGCACCACGACCCGGTGGTGATGGTCCGCGCCTATCGCCTGCTCTCGCAGCAGTGCGACTACCCGCTGCACCTGGGCGTCACCGAGGCCGGACCGTCCTTCCAGGGCACGGTCAAGTCCGCGACCGCTTTCGGCGCGCTGCTGTCGGAAGGCGTCGGCGACACCATCCGGGTCTCGCTTTCGGCGCCGCCGGTGGAGGAGGTCAAGGTCGGCACGGCGATTCTGGAGTCGCTCGGCCTGCGCGACCGCAGCCTGGAGATCGTGTCCTGCCCCTCCTGCGGGCGGGCCCAGGTCGACGTCTACAAGCTCGCGGAGCAGGTGACGGCCGGGCTGGACGGCCTGCCGGTGCCGCTGCGGGTGGCGGTGATGGGCTGTGTCGTCAACGGTCCGGGAGAGGCCCGCGAGGCCGACCTCGGGGTGGCCTCCGGCAACGGCAAGGGGCAGATCTTCGTCAAGGGCGAGATCATCAAGACCGTTCCGGAGTCTCAGATCGTGGAAACTCTCGTCACCGAGGCGCTTCGCATCGCCGAGGAGATGGGCGCCGAGCTGCCCGACGAGCTGCGAGAACTGGCAGGTCCCGTCGTCGAAGTCCGCTTATTGGGACGTATGACGTCAGGTATTTGACAACACGCAGTGTCGCCTTGGCGACACTGCGCTTCTGTTTGTGCTGCTTGACTAGGCATCGGAGTCAGGTTGGAGTCGGCAAAACCCGACAAAACGGACACGACACCAGCAATCGGAATGCCGGAACAGCCTCCTCCGCAAGCCGTCACCGCACATAATGACACCTGTACTCACAGTTAAACGAGTCGGCCGTCGAAAAGTCGCGGGCAGTTCGGAAGGAGCCGTCACGATGGGCAGGATCGTTCGAGACCTTGGCGAAGGGGTTACCAAGTACTACTGGTACCCCGGTGAGAAGTCCGACTGGATCAAGAGCGCGATCGCCGTCGGCGCCGGCGGCGCCGGGTTCCTGCTTAGCTTCCTGATCGTGCAAAACAGCCTTGTCGCCGCCACGCTCGGCGCCTCGTTGACGACCGGCCTCGGCGGTCTCTACCTGGGCCGTCGCGACGTCAAAGCCCTCCAGGAGTTCCACGACCTCGCCGCCGAGCGCCGCGCGGCCGTCGCCGACAGCGCGCACGCCGCCTGGCGCGGCACCTTGCAGGGCTTCTCCTTCGCCGCCGCGGCGGTCTTCGTGCTCAACATGCCGCACGAGGGATTCCTGGCCAACTGGGTGCTGCCGGTGGTCCCCGCCGTTGTCGGCGCGTTGGCGCACACCGCCGGCATGGTCTACGAGCGGATGGCCCAGGTGTCCAAGGACACCGCCTCCGCCGAGCAGGCCGAGGACGAAGCCGAGACCAAGCAGCTGGAGACCGCGGGCTGACCCCCGCCGTCGCCCCAAGACCACACGCAAGACACTGAAACCACTGTCC
>JBOGDN010000293.1:0-3447 GCA_050742995.1 Stackebrandtia sp.
GCGCCCAGGAGGCCGCGGTGCGACGGGGTCCGCGGCACCGGTTCCACCTCAGCAAGAACTACCGCAACTCCGCCGAGATCTTCGAGTACGCGGCGCGGCTGGTGCGCGAGCGGGTGCCCGACGCCGACATCCCCGCGGCGGTCCGCCGCACCGGGGCTCCGCCGCGCATTGTGCGCGCTTCCGCGGCAGACCTGATCGCCGAGGTCGCCGAGCAGGCTGCGCGTTCGCTGTCTGAGGTGGAGGGCGTCGTGGGAGTCATCGCCGCGCCCGGCCGGCACGCCGCGCTGCGGGCGGCGCTGCCCGCGGACGATCGCGTCTTGCTGGTGGGCCCGCTGGAGTCCAAGGGCCTGGAGTACGACGCGGTGGTGATCGCCGACTTCGATCAGCTGGTCGCGGAGTACTCCATACGTGTCGGTTACGTGGCGTTGACTCGCGCCACGCAGCTGCTGATCCGCGTCGACGTCGCCTAGTCGCACCCGACCTAGACCTAGGTTCGCGTGGACCGGGCAGTCCCCGGCACGGAAACTCATGCACCGCTCGTGCGCGGCGCGTGCAAGCCCAGGCCACGGTATGAGTGTCCAAGCCGCCTTCACCACCTGAGTAGGACCCATGCCTGACTACGCTGAATTCACGGTCGACCCCGCGGACCTGCGGCGATACGTCGAGATGATGGGCTCGGCCGACTACCGCGACGTAGATCCGACCATGCGCGACCTGCCGGACATGTGTTTCGACGGCGGACTCGAGTCCGAAGACGGCGGACCCACGCCGACGGCCGGCATGCACGGCTACATCACCGAACAGTGGGCCGCCGACCATGACGACCTCAACTCCTCGATGGTCGAGACCATGGTCGACTCTCAGGTCGCTCTGAATCATTACCAGGTGGCGTTGACCGCGATCCGGGAGGCGTACCTGGAGGTGGACGAGGACAACCGGCACGAGATCGACGAAGCCTGGGCGGAAGGCAAGGACGACAACGACAACGCCGAACGCACCGAGGGCGAAGAGCAGAGCAAGAACGCCTTCGAGTACGACTTCGCCGAGTATGAGGATCTGACCTTTGACGTGGTGGACCCCGCCTCGTACTTCGACGGACTGGACCCCGTCGGCAACGGGATGGACATCGCGGCGCCGAAGCGGTGGCTGCTGAATGTGCTCGGAATCGACATCGAGGATTTCGTGCGGCACTACATCGGACCTTGGAGCGAAGTGCAACTGTGCGCGTCCGGTGCGCGACGCTTCCAGACGGCGTCCCTCAACGTCAGCGACAATCTCGGGACCGGGCTGCACGATCTGCAGATCTCCTGGTGCGGGGCGGCCGCCGAGCAGGCGCGACTGCACATCGGCAACTTCACCACCAGCGTCGGCGGCGCGGGTTATGGCGACATCACCAGTTTGATCGATGCGTACAACCAGGGGGTGCACCACATATCGGGATGCGCTCATGTCTCCTCAATGGAGTGGTGGATCGGTCTCCAATACACCGGAGCCGCGCTGAAGGTATTCCCCGACCTGGCCAAACTCGAAGGCTCCGATTATGTGAAGGACCAGCTCAAGCCCAAGGAGCTACCCGACGGGCAAGTCCTGGCCGAAGGCATCCGGGACATCGTCATGGCCGCATCCAAGACGGCGAGCAAATACACCGCACTGGCCGCGGCGGTGTTGCTGGCCGACGCGCTTGCGGCTATCGGTTTCGGCAATTCGGCCGCCCGCGACGCCAATCAAATCTATGACGAAGAGGTGAAACCTGCTATCAAGCAGGCCAAAAAGATTGTCGACGCCGTTGAATTTCCCGCGCTCAACTGGACCAACTGACACCAACCATCATGGAGGCCGCCGTGAATTCTCGACCTGAAGCCGACCCCCACGCCGAGCTTCACCGCCGGGCGAACAACGCACACTGCACCGTCACTGATCAAAGCCGGACTGTGTCGTTGACCGTCGGCCAGGTCGGCGAGCTGAAGGATCTTCAGATCCACCCCTCGGCCTACCAAAAGCTGACCCCTCGGGAGCTGCAGGACACCATCATGCGGCTGTACGGCACCGCCGCCGATGAGCTGTTGGGGAAGCTGTCTCGGGAGTTCGAGAAGGTGTACGGCTTCTCGTGGACGCTCAAGGACGTGGTCGACGGCACCCTGTCCAGTCGCGAACTGGTGGAGAAGATGACGACCCACTCGAATCCGTCCGCCGACCGCGCATCATGACCGGAGCCGGACCGCCGTCCACATAATCCATACGCGGGACCTAGGCGCCGTCGGCCGCGGCCGACGGCGTTTTCGGGTCCGCGCCGCCGCCAGGGGAAACGGCCGCTCCCACGACGGCGCGCATCTCCTCCAGCTCGCGGCGAATGGCGACTAGCTCATGGCGCAAGGTGTGCACCGACGTGAGCACCGTGTCCTCATCGGCCTCGCCGGCCTCTTCGGTCCTGGCCCTGGCCGTTTCGTTGATCTTGTCGATCACCCACGACGTCATCGAACCGGTGATGAACCCGATCAGTCCGATGCCGACGAACATGAGGCTCAGCGCGACGATGCGGCCCTCGGTGGTCACCGGCACCAGGTCGCCGTATCCGACGGTCGTCACGCTGACCGCGGCCCACCACAGCGCGTCGCCGAAGTTCTGGACCTGAGCGTCCGGGTGGCCGCGCTCGGCGTCCAGGAGAGCCAGGCTGGCCAGGAAGATCAGCAGAGCGGCCGTGCCGGTGGCGAACACCGCCATCTTCGCGCGGGTGCGGTGCTTGATGTGACGCCACATCGCCTCGATGAGCAGCGTCGTCACGCGCAGCAGCCGCAGCGGTCGCGCCGGCGGCAGGAGCACCAGGAGCAAGTCGGGAACGTTGCGTTTGACGAAAAGCCACTTGTTCGCGGCGATCACGAGTCGTCCGAAGTAGTCGACGGCGAAAGCCAGGTACACGAAGACGTCGACGGCGACGAGCAACGCCTTTGTGGATTCTCCGACTTCGGGGTTGAGGATCGGATACGCGTAGGCGGCCAGAAATGCGAAGGCCAGCACGGTCAAGGGGTATTCGGTTACCCGCTCCCAGGCTGCCACTCGCGGCAGCTCATCGGTGTAGTTGCGCTTGTACATGCGCATCAGCATGGCAAAGGGATTCCAGCCGGTGCGCGCGGCGAGTCCGCGCCGGATCGAGCCGCCCGACCGCGACGCCGGGTCGCGTGGGACGCGGGAGAACGGCCGTGGCGCGAACTTAGCCGGTTGTTCATTTTTCTGTAGGTTCGACGTGGTTTCCGTTTGTTTTTTCTCTTCTGCATCATTGACATCATTGGCACCCCCTTTGAGTCAGTGAGGTAGAAATGCCCGTATCCCGCCGGAAACTCTTTATGGTCGGTGGCGCGGCCGGAACCGCCGCCGTCCTGCCCTATGGCGCCAGCGCCGACGCCCGCGAACACGGCTCGCTGCGCAGTTTCCCGTTCCAGCTCGGCGTCG
>JBOGDN010000294.1:0-1622 GCA_050742995.1 Stackebrandtia sp.
AAGGAGACGACGGGGAGACCGCCGGCGAGGAGTCGGTGGTCGTGGACTGCGTGACGCCGCCGGAGCCGGTGGACGACACGCCCTTGGAAGCCGAGTCGTTCTACTCCGACGACCCGTGGACGCCGTCCGAAGAGGCGCCCGTCTCCACGCCCGTCGACCAAGTCGACAACTGGAATCACACCGACTGCTGCGACGTGGGGCTGGCCGACGCCCAGTCCGTCTTGAACGAAGCCCAGTGCGGGTACGGCATCGAGGCCGCCTACTCCAGCCGGGACGGAGAGGTGGGCATCGGGCAGCTGGTTCTCGCCTTCGAGGACGAATCCGGCGCCTGGCTGGCCAGCGACGACATCCAGCCGCTCAGCTTCAAGATGCAGCCCGACACCGGGATGTACGAAGAAGACAACGAGCTGTACGCGTGGAAACAAGTCAGCGGGAACTACCTGGTGGTGACCGTCGGCGTGGTCGGCACGACCGACGAGCAGGCGATCGAGGAGGCGATCACCCTCGTGGCCGATTTCCACGACGATCACCTGATGGCCCTGCCCATGGCTTAGAGCTCGTAACTCCATCCCGTTTCCTGCTGCGCGTCCACCAGGCGGCGCCTCGCGGCGTTGTCGGCACTTCCGCATCCAACACCGGGATGCAGAAGCACCTCCGCCTTGCGAGAAAACTCGAAACGACGGCGCTTCGCAAGCCGTCGCCGCCTGGAGGCCGCTCGCAACGGAAGAGGATGGAGTTACGAGCTCTTAGAAAACGCACTCGCTCCGGTTGCGACGGCGCCGCACAATGGCCTGTGACAGCTGTGACCAGCTGTAAGGGGCGCGGCGCCGACCCTGCACTTGCCCTATGCGGTCCCGACCGGCGAGCGGTCGGGCACTTCGGGCGTCGCCGCGAAACACGGAAAGGTGCGAGGCGATGACTTACCCCCCTCCCGGCCCGGGGACCGGCCCAGATCCCTCCGGGTATGGACGACAACAACCCCAGTACCCCGACCAGGGCTCTCCCTGGGCGCGGCCGTCGCAGCCCGGCGGCTATCCGGACGACCCGGCTTCGGGCGTGCCGGGCGGCTACCCGAACCAGCCCGCCTCCGGGATTCCGGGCTACCCGCAGCAGCCGACCTCCGGCTTCCCGGGCGGCTATCCCGGCACGCCGATGTCCGGGGTTCCGATGTCGGGAACGCCGATGTCGGGCGTGCCCGTGCCACAGCAGCCCAAGTCGCACGCCGCACTGATCACCAGCCTGGCGCTTGGCTTCGTGGGGCTGCTCGGCCTCGGGGTCGTCCTGTACTTCGTCGTGGGAGACGACGAGGACAACACCGAGCCGCGGGCCGACGCGTCGGCGACGTCGGACGAGCCGACCGATCCCGAACCCGGCGACACCGAGACCGAGGAGACGACGACCGGAGAGAAGCTCAGCTACACCGAGTACGCCGACGACTGGGAGTTCCAGCTCGACGACGTCGAACTGGACGCGACATACGTCAACGGCTGGGACTACGACGGCTGCGCCGAGTTCGAGGCCGACGCCGCCTTCACCGACCTGGGCTGCGAATACGGCGTCGAGCTGGCCTACGAGGCTGAAGAAGGCGATCTGATCGTCTCCCACCTCATCATGGGCATGAC
>JBOGDN010000295.1:0-10227 GCA_050742995.1 Stackebrandtia sp.
CGTCGTTTCGAGTTTTCTCGCAAGGCGGAGGTGCTTCTGCATCCCGGTGTTGGATGCGGAAGTGCCGACAACGCCGCGAGGCGCCGCCTGGTGGACGCGCAGCAGGAAACGGGACAAAGTTACGAACTCTTAATCCGCGACTCCAGCGAAGAGGCCGGCTTCCCAGCCGTGCTCGCCTTGGCCGGGGCCGCGCCGGCCGGAGGCGAGGATGAAGTGCTCGGTGGTCAGCGAGTCGGGGCCGAGTTCGGCGGCCAGCTTCTGCAGCCAGTTGTCCGGCGGGATCTGGGTGGCGTGCGCGGCGACGGCCGCCAGCTTGGCGTCGCCGAAACCGGGCGACGTCACGCAGGTGGTGACTTCGGAGTCGTCGACGCCGAAGGGCAGGTCGTCGACGCTCTCGACGCCGGCGAACGGGTTGTCGTCGGAGTCGGCGAACTCCTCGAAGCTTTGCGCGAGCACGCTCTTGGGCACCGTGGTCCAGTAGAACTTCGACGTCGAATGCGCGGGGCCGAGCTCAGGACGGAAGCCGGGGTCGGCCACCAGCTTTGCCGCCTCGACGCTGACCCGGTGGGCCTGGATGTGGTCGGGGTGGCCGTAGAAGCCGTTGGGGTCGTACGTCACCAGCACCTGCGGACGGACCTCGCGCAGCACGGACACCAGGTGTGCCGCGGCGTCGACGAGGTCGGCGCCCCAGAACGCCCGGGCGTGGGAGTTGGTCGGCTCGCCCATCATGCCGCTGTCGCGGTAGGCGCCGACTCCGCCGAGCATGCGGCGGTCGGACACACCGAGGGCGTCGCAGGAGGCGTGCCACTCGGCGAGCCGGTAGCCGCCAAGCTGGTCGGCGCGGCCAGGCGCCAGCCCGGCCAGCTCGGGGACGTGGATCTCGCCCTCCTCGCCGAGGGTGCACGTCACGAGGGTCACGTGTGCGTCGGGGTCGGCGGCGTAGCGCGCCATCGTGGCGCCGGTGCCGATGACCTCGTCGTCGGGGTGGGCGTGGACGAAGACGGCCCGGTAAGGGGCGTTGATGTCAGTCACGGATCAAAAATAGCCACGGGCGCCGACATCGACGCCCGTGGCTGAGACAACGCGTAACGGGCAGCCCTACCTCGCCTCGGCGGGCGCTCCGCGCCCGACCGCGGGCTGGCGCCCGCGGATGCTCAGGGCTCTATTCACTCTTTCCTTCGCGATGCTCGGGAAAGTGGCACGCGGACAGTCCGCCCATGGGCGTCGGGTCAAGCGGAGGCTCCTGGGCGGCGCAGATGTCCTGGGCCTTCCAGCAGCGGGTGCGGAAGCGGCAGCCGGTGGGCGGGTTGATCGGGGTGGGGACGTCGCCCTCCAGCGTGATCCGCCCGCCGTTGCTCTTGCCGAGCTTGGTCACGTCGGGCACCGCCGACAGCAGCGCCTTCGTGTACGGGTGCGACGGGTTTTCGTAGATCTGGGTCCGGCCGCCGATCTCCACGATCTTGCCCAGGTACATCACGGCGATGCGGTCGCAGAAGTGCCGCACCACGGAGAGGTCGTGCGCGATGAACACGAAGGAAAGGTCGAACTCCTTCTGCAGGCCGCGCAGCAGGTTGATGACCTGCGCCTGGATCGACACGTCAAGCGCGGAGACCGGCTCGTCGGCGACGACGAGCTTGGGACGCAGGGCGAGCGAGCGGGCGATGCCGATGCGCTGCCGCTGACCGCCGGAGAACTCGTGCGGGAACCGGTTGTAGTGCTCCGGGTTGAGCCCGACGATCTCAAGCAGCTCCTGCACGCGGGCCACGACGCCGCCGGGCGGCTTGATTCCGTTGACCCGCAGCGGCGTGGCGATGATCTTGCCGACGGTGTGCCGCGGGTTCAGCGAGGAGTACGGGTCCTGGAAGATGATCTGCAGGTCCTGGCGCAGCTGCTTCAGCGACGCGCCGCGATGCTTGGTGATGTCGCGGCCTTCGAACTTGACGTTGCCCTCGGTGGCCTCCATCAGGCGCACCAGCATCCGTCCGGTCGTCGACTTGCCGCAGCCGGACTCGCCGACCAGGCCGAGCGCCTCGCCGCGCCCCACCGTGAAGTCGACGCCGTCGACGGCCTTCACCGTCTCCTTGGAGCCGAGCATGCCCTTGCGGACCGGGAAGTGCTTCTTCAGCCCGGCGACCTCGAGTATGGGCCCCTTGCCGTTTCCGGAAACGGGGTTCGTCTGTGCGGTGGTGTCGACCTGCGTCATCACGCCGCCTTCCCAGGGTCGCTCTCGCGGATGGCTCGGCGCTGTCCTTCAGGGAGGTGGCAGGCCGTCAGGTGGTTGGGCTGATCCGAGATCGGCAGCAGCTCCGGTCGTTCGGTGTCGCAGGGGCCGCCTTGCGTCATCGCGTACTCGCAGCGCGGGTGGAAGGCGCACCCGGGCGGGATGTTCACCAGGCTCGGCGGGTTGCCGGCGACCGTGTGCAGGTCGGCTTCGACGTCGCCGTGCAGCGTCGGCATCGAGTTGAGCAGTCCCCAGGTGTAGGGGTGCTGTCCCTTGCGGAGCACTTCTTCGGCGTTGCCGTGCTCGGCGCAGCGTCCGCCGTACATCACCAGCACGTCGTCGGCGATCTGACTGACCACGCCGAGGTCGTGGGTGATGACGATGATCGCGGAGTTGAACTCCTTTTGCAGGTCGTCGAGCAGCTCGAGGATCTGCGCCTGAACCGTGACGTCGAGGGCCGTGGTCGGCTCGTCGGCGATGATGAGGTCGGGGTCGTTCACAAGCGACATGGCGATCATGGCGCGCTGGCGCATGCCGCCGGAGAACTCGTGCGGGTACTGCTTGGCCCGCTGGTCCGGCTGCGGGATGCCGACCCGGTCGAGCATCTCCACCGCGCGCTTCCACGCCGTCTTTTTGGAGACGTCGTGGTGGACGCGGTAGGCCTCGACGATCTGGCGCCCGATCGTGTAGTACGGGTGCAAGGCGGTAAGCGGATCCTGGAAGATCATCGCCATGTCCTTGCCGCGCATGCGACGTATCTTCTCGGGGCTCGCGGAGACGACGTCGACGCCGCCAACCGACACCCGTCCGCTGACTTTGGTCTTCGAGCCGCTGTGCAGCCCGAGGACGGTGAGGCTGGTGACGCTCTTGCCGGAGCCGGACTCGCCGACGATCCCCAGCGTCGAGCCGCGCCGCACCGAGAAGGTCAGGCCGTCGACGGCCTTGACGACGCCGTCTTCGGTGGAGAAGTGGACGCGAAGGTCGTCGACTTCCAGGTAGGGCGCTTCGGTTTCGTGGCCCGCCGGGGCGGCTGAGTGTGCAGACATCGCTGTAGTCATCGTCGCGCTCCTCTTAACTCAGCCTGACTCGGGGGTCGATGACCGCGTAAAGCACGTCCACCACCATCGTCGAGACGACGATGAACGCGGCGGCGATGAGCACCGCGGCCATGGCGATCGGCATGTCGCCCTCTCGGACGGCGGTCACCATCCAGTTGCCCATGCCGCGCATGCCGAAAACGGTCTCGGTGATCACGGCGCCGCCGAGCAGACCGGCGAGGCTCAGACCCGACGCGGTGGCGATCGGGGTGATCGAGGCGCGCAGCGCGTGGCGGCCGTAGACGGTGCGGTTGGGCAGGCCCTTGGCGCGGGAGGTGCGGATGAAGTCCTCGTCGAGGGTCTCCAGCATCTGGGAGCGCGTCATACGGGTTTCAAAGGCGAAGCCGATCAACGCGATGGAGATCCACGGCAGGATCATTCCCGCGATCCAGCCGCCGACGTCTCCGAAGGGCAACGGCACCTTCATAAACCCGATGTCGGCGAAGATCCACGGGGACACGTAGTCCGGCTGCGGGACCCAGCCGAGGTTATAGCGGAATATCAGCAACAGCATGGCGGCGAAGAAGAACACGGGCATGGCCGCGCCCGCGAGCGCGATGCCCACGGCGATCTTGTCCGCGAGCCTTCCGCGTCGCAACGCCGCCCAGCTGCCTAGCCCCACCCCGAATATCAGCTGTAGGAACCAGGCGCCGATCGCGATGGACGCGGTGATCGGAATGGCCTCGCCGACGATCTCGGTGACCTCACGGTTGCGCAGGAACGACTCCCCAAGGCACGGCGCTCCGCACTCACGCGCCGACTCTCCGCTTCCGATCTCGCGGCCGACGAAGATGCCTCGCATGTACTCGGCGTACTGCTCGTGCATCGGGCGATCGAGACCCATGCGCTCGCGCACCTGCTCGACCTGCTGAGTGGTGCAGCGCTGACCGCACGACGTCCGCGCCGGGTCCGCCGGCACGCCGAAGAACATCACGAAAGTGAAGGCGCTGACCATAAGCAGCGTTAGGACTCCTACCAGGAGTCGGCGTACTACGAACCGCAACATATCCGTTAAACCTAAGTAGATGGAAGGGTGTCGTGGTGCGGGTGCGGCCGCGGATGAATTACCGCGGCCGCACCCAGCGGATGGCTGTGAAGCCGGCCGTCTAGGAACTAAGCGTCCTTGACGTACAGCTTCCTTGTGTCGATTGTGGAAATCCAGTTGCTGATCTGAAGCCCGCCGACCTCGGAGCCGACCAGCCAGTTGCCGACGAGGTAGTCGGTCGGAACCACGGGAGCGTGCTCCTCCTGGATCCACTTGCCCAGCTCGTTCCACTCCGGTCCGGTCTCGGCGAACGGCTTGTCGCTTTCCAGCAGCTCGTCGATCTTCTTGTCGACCTCGGGGTCGTCGAGCCGCGGGTAGTTGGTGCCGGCGTCGATTCCGGTGCTGTGCCACAGCGGCGGAACCACCGTCGAACCGGACGGCCAGTCCTGACCCCAGATGTTGCGGTACAGGTCGTAATCGTGGTCCGGAGCCGCGATCTGGTCGTAGTAGTTGTCCGGCGGGATCGGCACAGCCTCGATCTTGATGCCGGCTTTCTCGTACTCCTCTTCCAGCATCGAGGCGACCTGGCCTCCCAGCGGAGTGTCGCTGTGCGCGTACCGGATTGTCGGCTCCTCGCCGTCCAGCAGCTCCTTGGCCTTGTCCACGTCGTAGGGGTACACGTCGTACTCCTCGTAACCCGGCACCGTCGGACCAATCAGAGTGGTCGACGGCAGCTGCGCGTCCGTTCCACCCTGAGCCTGAATCCACCGGTCGCGCGGGAAGGCGTGGTTTATCGCCTGCCGCACGTTGAGGTCGGGAACCGTCTCGTTGTTGATCGCCAGATAGCTGGTGTACTGCTGCGGCGCCGAGGCAAGGCGGCCCTCGAAGTCGGCTTCGTTCTGCATGATGTCGGCCAGCGAGTCCGGGTGGATGCCGTTGATGTCCACCAGGTGCTCGTCGCCGGAAGCGTTGGCTTCCATGCGCACCGTGGACTCGGAGGCTTCCTCGCCGAAGGTGTAGACGACCTCGTCCGGGAAGGCGTGCCGCAGCGGGTCGCTGTCGGCGTCCCAGTGCTCGTTGCGCTCGAGCGTGATCGAGGAGCCTTCCTTGTTCTCCTTGATCTTGTACGGACCAGAGGAGAACGGGCGCTTGTCGTAGTCCAGACCAGTGTCCTCGGCGGCCGGGACCGGCGTGGTGGTGCTCATCGCGGCGGCGAAGGGCACTTCGCAGCGCGGCTGGTCGAACTCCATGGTGAGCTTGTTGCCGTCGACAGTCACGCCAGGAGGCGTGGTCTCGGCGCCGTCGATCTTCTCGCCGTCGGCGTCCCACATGCCCTTGTACTTGCGCTCCGGGTCGAGCCAGTCGGCCAGGAACTGCGGGCCGTCCTGCAGGCTCGCGGAGAAGCTGCGGGCGATGCCGTAGGCGACGTCCTCGGCGGTGACGTCCTTGCCGTCCTCGTACTTGAGCCCGTCCTTGAGCTCGTACTCCCAGGTCGTGCAGTCGCCGTTGACGTCGGTGCCAGGCGTGGTGGCGAGGTCGCCGACGACCTTCACGTTGCCTTCGGAGTCTTCCCGATAGCCGGCGAGCGAACGGTACACAAAGCCGCCCATGGCCATCATGGAGGTGCCGGTGTAGTTGCGCTGCGGGTCAGGGTGCGAGAAGTGCGTCATCGACAGGATCTCGAGCGACCCGCCCTCTTTCGCGCCCTTCACCTCGTCGGCCGGGCCTTTCGACTCCTCCGGGTCGGTGCTGATGATGTCGACGTCCGACGTGGCGTGGGCGCCGGCGTCGTCGTCGTCGCCTTCGTTCTTCGAGCATCCGGTCAGCACCAGCGCCGCCGCCAGGCCTGCGGCCGCGGCGAGTCTGGCCTTTCGTTTAATCACTTCGTTACTCCTCATCATCTCTGAGATTCCTCTATGGGCTACCGAAGCAAGTCATCGGTTGGACTTGGGGTTCAGCGCGTCGCGCAGCGAGTCGCCGAACAGGTTGATGCTCAGCACAAGGGTGAACAGAGTCGAACCCGTCAGGAACAACAGGAACCACCCGCCCGGCGCCCGCATCCCGCGCACGGCCTCGAAACCGAGGCGGCCCAAGTCGGGGTGCGGTTCGCCGACGCCGATGCCGAGGAAGGCCAAGGCGGCGGCGGCCACGATGAAACCGGGCACCAACAGCGAGAAAGTCACCAGAATCTGCGCCCAGACGTTGGGCAGCAGCTGTTTGAACACGATGTGTCCGGTGCCGGCACCGCAGGCGCGCGCGGCCTCGATGAACTCGCGTTCGCGAAGCGACAGCACCTGCCCGCGCACCAGGCGGGCGGTGCCCATCCAGCCGAACACCAGGAACACGAGGATCAGCATCGAGGCTGAAAGCCACAACGGACGCCGACCGGGGCCGCCGAGGATCAAGTTGGTGAACAGCGGCACCGCGGCCAGCGCGAAGATCAAGAACGGGAAGGACAAGAAGAAGTCGATCAGCCAGCTGATGACCGCGTCGATCTTGCCCCTGAGATATCCGGCGGTGATGCCCATGATCGCGCCGACGGCGACCGTGACGATCGCGGCGACGATCGCGATGGACACCGAAGTGCGGACGCCGTACAGCAGCTGCATGAGCACGTCGCGGCCCAGCCGCGGGGTCACGCCAAGCCAGTGCTCGCCGGAGACGCCGCCGAGGACTCCAAGGGGAATGCCGCGTCCGTCGAGCTCCTCCGGGGCTTGCACCTGGGAGTCGTAGCCGTAGAGCTTCGCCAACAGCGGCGACAGGTAGCCCAGGGTGATCAGCGTGACCATGACGTACAGCGAGGTCATTCCGACGCGGTCTCGCCGCAGCCGCCGCATCGCCAGGCGCATCGGCGACAGGCCGACGAATTCTTTGTCCTGGACGTCGGCGGGCTCGTCGGCCTCGATCGTC
Source organism: Stackebrandtia sp. (assembly GCA_050742995.1). GTDB lineage: Bacteria > Actinomycetota > Actinomycetes > Mycobacteriales > Micromonosporaceae > Stackebrandtia. Next base: position 7,214 of record JBOGDN010000295.1, read on the forward strand.
GCGGTCGGAGCTCCGGTCGGCGCGCTCGTATCGCGCGCGGCGTCCTTGCTGTGGTTGTCGTCAACCATCGACCGTCTAGCCCTTTCCTTCGAGCAGCTTGCAAAAAGTCACGAGCACGCAGCGAGGGTCCGGGGTGACCTCGACAACAGCTCCTCTAGCTTCGCAGAAACCGTACTCGCGGATCTCGTGATCGACAGCACTGTATGCCAACGGTCAGGTAACAAGTCAGCCAAGCCCGCCGTCTTGGGTCGAAAATTTTTCGCATACCGGACAAATCTCTCGACACTTGACGGCGAAGTCAAGCTCTGTCAAGTCGATTTACCGCTGCGGACCCGCGCTCTCCGCCAGTCGCAGAGTGTCCCCCCACAAGAAATCCATAACCTGACGTCGCGTAACTATGTGCCCGGCGCAGACGTTACTAGAAGGCACGGCCCCGAGGGGAGCTTTGCCGAGTCCAAAAGCTCCACGCCGCGACGGCCGACGGCCGCTACGAGATCACTCCCGCAACGGGCCTTAATCGGCGTCGCACGCGGTGAGGAGTATCCTGCGGGCCGCAGTAATCCGAAAGAGCCCCCGCGGGCGAGTGCCCTGTTTTGACATGCCGCGAGCCGCGGCCCAAGGCCGGTCAAAGCGGACTCCCGACGCGGCGAGGTTCTCCGACGCACCGCGCGAGGGAGCGCAAACAGGATGACATCCACTATGGCGCCGCCAGACGGCGGTCGTGCCGCGATCGCGGAGCGAACGCTGCGCACCGACCGATGGTGGCTCACGCCGCTGCTGACGTTTCTGGGACTTTCGTCGTTCCTGGTCTACGGTTTCGTCCGCATCTTCTGGAACGGCGACTACTGGGCGGACGACTACAACCTCCTGGCGCCGTTCTACTCGCCGTGCCTGACCCAAAGCTGCGTGCCGGGCTCCAGCCATTTCCTCGGCCAGCCGCTCCCCCAGCTGCCGCCGTGGATGAGCCCGGCGATGATCATCCTGATTCTGCCTGGCGGCTTCCGCGCCACGTGCTACTACTACCGCAAGTCCTACTACCGCTCGTTCTGGCTTTCACCGCCGGCGTGCGCGGTGCCGGACGGGCACAAGAAGTACACCGGCGAGACCCGCTTCCCGCTGCTCTTCCAGAACGTCCACCGCTACTTCTTCTACGCGGCGATGGGGGTGGGCGCCGTGCTGACCTACGACGCGTTCCTCGCGTTCAAAGGCCTCGACGGCGGCTTCGGCTTCGGACTTGGGACGGTGATCCTGTGGATCAACGTCGTCCTCATCTGGGCCTACACTCTCGGCTGCCATTCCTGCCGCAACATCGTGGGCGGGCGGCTCAAGCACTTCTCCAAGCACCCGGTGCGGTACTGGCTGTGGACCCAGGTGTCCAAGCTGAACAAGAAGCACCAGCAGTGGGCCTGGGCGTCGATGTTCTCGGTGATGGGCGCCGACGCCTACGTGTGGCTTGTCGCCGCGGGCGTGTTCAACGACATCCGGTTCTTCAACTAGGAGTGGACGCACATGACTGAAATCGAACGCCACTCCTACGACGTGCTCGTCATCGGCGCCGGCGGCGCCGGTCTGCGAGCCGCGATCGAGGCCCGGCTGGCCGGCAAAAAGACCGCCGTCATCTCCAAGTCGCTGTTCGGCAAGGCCCACACGGTCATGGCCGAGGGCGGCGCGGCCGCGGCCATGGGCAACGTCAACTCCAGCGACAGCTGGAAGGTGCACTTCCGCGACACCATGCGCGGAGGCAAGTTCCTCAACAACTACCGCATGGCCGAGCTGCACGCCAAGGAGTCTCCCGACCGCATCTGGGAGCTGGAGACCTACGGCGCGCTCTTCGACCGCACCGCTGACGGCAAGATCTCGCAGCGCAACTTCGGCGGCCACGAGTATCCGCGCCTGGCGCACGTGGGCGACCGCACCGGACTGGAGCTGATCCGCACCCTGCAGCAGAAGATCGTCTCGCTGCAGCAGGAAGACCACGCCGAAACCGGCGACTACGAGTCGCGGCTGGCGGTCCTCGACGAGACCACGATCACCGAGCTCCTCCTCGACCGCGGAAAGGTCGCCGGGGCCTTCGGCTACCGCCGCGACTCCGGCGAGTTCCTCCTGTTCGAGGCGCCCGCGGTGGTGCTTGCCACCGGCGGCATCGGCAAGTCGTTCAAGGTCACGTCCAACTCCTGGGAGTACACCGGGGATGGACACGCGCTTGCCATGCGGGCCGGCGGCAACCTGGTGAACATGGAGTGCGTGCAGTTCCACCCCACCGGGATGGTATGGCCGCCGTCCGTTAAGGGGCTTCTCGTCACCGAGTCGGTGCGCGGCGACGGCGGCGTGCTTCGCAACAGCGAAGACAAGCGCTTCATGTTCGACTACATCCCCGAGGTCTTCAAGGCCCAGTACGCGGACAACGAAGCAGAAGCCGACCGCTGGTACGACGACCAGGCGAACAACCGCCGCCCGCCGGAGCTGCTGCCGCGCGACGAGGTGGCCAGGGCGATCAACTCCGAGGTCAAGGCCGGACGGGGAACGCCGCACGGCGGGGTCTTCCTCGACGTGTCCACCCGGCTGAAGCCCGAAGAGATCATCAAGCGGCTGCCGTCCATGCATCACCAGTTCAAGGAACTGGCCGACGTGGACATCACCAAGGAACCCATGGAAGTCGGCCCCACCTGTCACTACGTGATGGGCGGCGTCGAAGTCGACCCGGATTCGCAGCAGTCGAAGGTCCCCGGGCTCTTCGCCGCCGGCGAGGTCTCCGGCGGCTTGCTCGGCTACAACCGGCTGGGCGGCAACTCGCTGTCCGACGTGCTGGTGTTCGGCAAGCGCGCCGGCGTGCACGCGGCCGGCTACTTCGACGCGCTCGACGCGCGTCCGCAGGTCGCCGACGCCGACCGCGAGGCCGCGGCCGAGGCGGCGCTGGCGGTGCTGGTCGACAAGACGCCCGCCGACGCCGAGAACCCGTACAAACTGCAGTCCGACCTGCAGCAGGTGATGAACGACCTGGTCGGCATCATCCG
>JBOGDN010000296.1:0-4117 GCA_050742995.1 Stackebrandtia sp.
GGATTGCCGAAGTCCGGGACCTCGACCCCCGCCGCCGCCCCGCGCCCACCCCTGCGCAGGCTCGCGGCGCGGTCGACCTCGCCGCCCCGACCGCCAGCGGCGTGGTCCTCGACGACCGCGACGAGGCTTACGCGCGAGCCGCCCTCGACGCCGAGTGCGGCCGCGTCGCGGCCGCCAACGACGGGCAGCGCAACGACACGCTCAACGCCGCCGCGTTCAGCCTCGGTCAGCTCGTCGCCTCCGGGGTGCTCGACGAGCGGCTCGTCGTCGACGCGTTGACCGCCGCGGCCGGGACGGCGGGACTCGACGTCGACGCCAACTGCGGACCGCGCGGCATCGCCAAAACCGTCGCTTCGGGACTGGCCGCCGGCGTCCGACACCCCCGCCGCCCCGACCCGTCCCCGAACGGCGAGGGTCACGCCCACGCCGCGCCCGAAGTCGCCGACAGCGGCGTCGAGGCGTCGTCGTCGTTGTCGGCGCAGCTGCGCGCCGCCCTGGTCGACACGCACGGTCTCGACGCCGTCCCCCGCCCCGCACCCGTAGTCGACGACATCCTGTACGCCGACTCCACCGCGTGGCTGATCGGACCGCCCGGCAACGGCAAAAGCTTCGTCGCCCTCGACGTGGCCGGGTGCGTGGCCACCGGCCAGCCCTGGCAAGGCCGACCCGTCAAGCCCGGTCCGGTGGTCTACCTCGTCGCCGAGGGCCTGTGGGGCGTGCGCGACCGAGTGCGCGCCTGGGAAGCCGCCAACAACCGCGCCATGACCGGAGTCCAGTTCCTGCCGGTGGCCGTCCAAGCCAGCCAGCCCGCACCGTGGGCAGCCCTGGTCGAACTCGTCGCCGACCTCGCACCCGCCCTGGTCGTGCTCGACACCCAAGCCCGCATCACCGTCGGCGCCGAAGAAAACTCCGCAAAGGACATGGGGATCTTCGTCGAGGCCGTCGAACGACTCCGCAAAGCCGGCGGCTGCTGCGTGCTGACCGTCCACCACACCGGCCGCTCGGGCACCCTGCGCGGCTCCACCGCGCTAGAAGGCGCAGCCACCACCATCATCGCCACCGCCAAAGAAGACGACCTGGTCACGATGGAGTGCCACAAGCAGAAAGACGCCCCGCCCTTCGAACCCGTCGAGCTGCGCCTGACCCCGCACGCCGGCTCCGCGGTGCTGACGCCGGCCTTGGGCGAGGCGCACGCCTGGCGACTGACGCCGGCCGTCGCCAAGGCCCTTGAGACGTGGTGGGCGGCGTTCGAAGACGAGGACGTCTCGGCGACCACGCTCGTCGACTCCGGCGTCATCGCCAAAGCCACCTTCCACAACAACAGGAAAGCCCTGGTCAAACGAGGAATCCTCGCCGCCAACGGCACCGAGAAAACCCGCCGCTACCGGCTTTTGTGCCGCCCGACCGCCGCGGTCTTGGACGGTCTCAGATGAGTCTCAGATTCCGGCGACCCCGACGAGACTCATCCACAATGGGGGGGATGTGACCTGCGGAAACGTCCAGCTCCACGGTCTCGCCGATTCATCAAGACACAGTAGATCAGAGAGGGAGGTGAATCCATGATGGCCAGACTTCGGGCGAGACCGTTCTGAGACTCATCGGAAACGTTTTCGCAGCTAGAGGCCGCACGGTCTCACGGTCTCGGCACGGTCTCACACCCCGTCGAGACCGTCCGCCCGGATCGGTCTCACGGTCTCGCCCCCTATTACGTCAGTAATAGGGGGCGACCGGGAGCCGGGGACCGCGCCAGACCGAATCAACCCCACATGGCACGCCGAAAAATGGAGGAACACGTTGAACACCCCCGCTCCGGTCTCACAGTCTCGACGCCGCCGCGGCGCTGCCAGTCAGCGCCTCGTCGCCCAAACGTTGGCCGCCGACGGCTGGCCCTACGCCGAGTCCGTCGGCGCCGGCGAGCACGGCCGCGACATCACCGGCACCCCCGGCCTCAGCGTAGAAGTCAAAGCACGACGCGGCCTGAATCTCGGCGCGTGGCTCGCGCAAGCCGTCGCCCAAGCCGACGACGGCGAAATCCCCGTGCTTGTCGTGCGCCTCGACGGGCAGGGGCCGGCGAGCGTCGACGAGTGGCCCGCCGTGCTGCCGTTCGCCGTGCTGCGCAAAATTCTTCGACTGGCCGGGTGGGGCGACCCGCCCGACCCCTGCCCGCCCGAGCATCACAAGGTCGTCGACGCCGACAAGTTCGGCGTGTGGCTGGACAGCGCCGTCGGGCGCGATTGGCTGGCGTGCCTGGCCTGCGCAGCACTGCGCGCCGGGCGAGTCGTCGACGCCGGGGCGCACGCGACGCGCTGTCCCCACGCGTCGGGCGAGCTCGAGGACGGCGCGGCGTGACCACACACGACCGTCACACGCTCATGCGCCGCCTGGCCGACTCCGTCGACCAGTTGGCCTACCCCTACGCACATCGCGAAGTCGTCGAGCACACCCACAACGGGCACGTGCGCCGGTACGGGCACGTCACCCGTCACGCCCCGCTGGTGACGCAGCTGTCCCGCTCCGTGGAGCCGTCTGCTGGCGTGTGCGACGGCCGCCGCGCCTCCTACGCTTCGGCTCCGTCGGCGCGTCTGGACGCGATCGACCGGTATCGGGTCGTCGCGCAGGGGTGCGCGCGATGGCTGGCCGCCATGGAAGTCTCGCCGCGCGCCACGCTGACTCAGAATGTTCGCGCCCTGGTCGGCGGCGCTCACATGCTCGACGCCGAAGCCCTGGCCGACCTGGTCGCCGAGGTCCGCAAATGGTGGGTGTGGACGCGCGTCGTCACCGGTTGGGACACTCCCGCGTGGACCCCCCACGGGCCCTGCCCGGTCTGCGAGAACCTCGGCGGGCTGCGCGTCAGGTTGGCCGCCGCCGTGGCGACGTGCGTGGAGTGCGGCGCGGCCTGGGACCGCGACGCCATCGGCTCCCTCGCGGAGTACATTCACCTGTGGTCGACCTCACGCACCACATCTAGTAGTTTCCGTTGACGCCGAGCACAACATGTGCCATGCTGGTCTCGGCGTCAGAAGTGCGCCCAGACTCAGAACCCGCCCGGCGAGGGCGGGTTTTTCCATGCCCGAGGCCCCGTGCGCTTCGCCACGGCGAGAGGGGCGGGAGCCGACTTCCGCCGACTCCCGCCCCTCATTGGATCACTCCAGTTTGATCTCGCCGTCGAGAATCGCCGCGATCATTTCCGCGCTGTTGCGCATGCGGGCCTGCAACAGCCAGAACGCCTCGCTGCGTCGGGCGACGTTCGCCTGTTCGAGTGAATCGTCGTGCGAGTGCTCCTGGTTGAGCAGGCTGGCTATATCCAAGGCCGTGTGCCATTCCAGAATGTACTGGCTGATCAGGTCGGCGGCGCCGGCGGCGGCCGGTTGATCCCACACGATGCGGCGAACCTCGTCGAGCTCGGCGAAGGCCACTTCGATGTTGTCGTCGTCGAAGCCGGGCAGCGTGATCGGGATCGGCAGTCGCGACAGCAAGTCGACCAGCGCTTTGAGCGCCATCGCCACGGCCAGCGCACGTTCGTGCGATTCCATGTTGCTCCTCTGTTGAGTTGTGAAGTGACGTGAGGGCCGTTCCTCCCTCACAACTCCAACTATAACACACTCAACTCCAATTAAGCAACATGGGGGTGCGGGGTCAGCGAGCGCGGGGCTTGCGGACGCGTTGACTCAGCCGTGCCACCGCAGTGGAGCGGTGCCACAGTTTGACTCCGTCTAGGACCTTGTCGGGGTCGGGCCATAGCCCCTTGGAGATGTAGGAGCGCAGCGTCGCTTCCGTCACCGGCGGGTCGGAGATCTCGGCGATCTCCCGCACGGTCAGCAAATCGTCGGGGTCGCCGTCCATCTGCTGCGGCTGGGGCGTCTCCACCTCGGCGACCGCGGCCACGGCGTCGGCGTCGAATTCGAGAAACCGGCCGCGTTTGCCGATCGGCTCCGGCCACAGCGGGTTTTTCGTCCACCGTTCGTAGATCGTTTTGACGGAGCGGCCGTACGTGTCGGCTATCTCCCTATACGTCAGCCCCGGTCTGCGCTTGGTCATGACCATAGTGTGCCTCCTGTTCATTGGCGAAGCGGACAGTCTCGGCGACGCCGAGCCCGCTCCCGACGCCGTCTCGGCG
>JBOGDN010000297.1:0-10616 GCA_050742995.1 Stackebrandtia sp.
CAGCCCGGAGGGCCGCCTGCCGCCGCGCGGCGTTTAGAACTTCGGGGAGTCGGGGGCTTCGAGCAGACCGAGTTTCAGGGCGGTCATCAGGGCCTGGGCGCGGTTGCCGGCGCCGAGCTTTTCGTACAGCTTCGAAATGTGGGTCTTGGCCGTCGACTCCGACACGTAAAGCTGCTTGGCGATGCCGGCGACGCTCATGCCGTCGGCCAGCAGCTTCAACACCTGCGATTCGCGCGGAGACAACTGCGGGCCGGTGGGCGTCAGGCGGCGCTTCATGGCTTCGGCCAGGTCGCCGGCGGTGAACGCGTTGGGCGTGGCCGCGGCGTGACGCGCGGCCGAGACCACGTCGTCCGACGGCGCGCTCTTGGGCACGAACGCGCTGGCGCCGGCTTCGAGCGCGCCGAACAGCTGGTCGTCCCCGGCGTACATCGTCAGCACGACGATGCCCATGCTCGGGTGGGCTTTGCGCAGCTTGCGGGTGGCTTCCAGGCCCGAGCCGTCGGGGAGACGCAGATCCATGATCACCACGTTCGGCTGCAGCGCGGCGGCCTTGCGCAGTCCGTCGCTGGCGGAATCCGCTTCGGCCACCACCTCGAACTGCGGATCGCGGCTGAAAGCGTGTCGCAGACCCTTGCGAATCAAGTCGTGGTCGTCGACGATGAGCACGCTCGTCTGCGAGGACTCCGTCTTCTCCGCCGTCGGGTCGGCGCCATTGGGGCTGTTCACAGTTATCTTTCCCTTTCCACTTCCGACGACACGGTACCTGGCCAGGACGGTGGCGCCAGCACCACCGCGACCGTGGTTCCGTGAGGTTGGCGAGGACGAATCTCCAAGGAGCCCCGGATCCGCTCCGCGCGTTCCGACATAATGGTCAAACCGTACCGGCTGTCGCCGCCTTCCGACGACATGCCGGCGCCGTCGTCGGTGACCTCGATCCGAGCGTACGGCGGATCCACCTCGCAGGTCACCCACAGATTTTCAGCGCGCGCGTGTTTGCGCGCGTTCGTCATCGCCTCCTGCGCGATGCGCAGCAGTTCGGCTTCGGTGGACGCCGGCAGCCGGGCGCCGCCTTCGTCGAGCGACAGGTGGACGCGCAGCCCGGCCGACGAGCCCACCGCGCGGGCGTAGTCGGCGATGGCGGTGGTCAGCCCGCCGTGCCGGTCGACCTCGCTGCGCAGCTCGAACAGGGACAGCCGCAGCTCGGTGACCAGGCGTGTGACCTCGTCGCGCAGCTCGCGCAGCTGGTCGCTCGAGTCGGCGGCGTCTTCGGGAAGCTGCGCCAGGGCGTGGTCGATGCCGTAGCCGAGCATCGCCAGCTCCTGGGCGATCCCGTCGTGGATCTCGCGGGCGAGCCGCTGCCGCTCCTCGGCCGTGGCCAGCGAACGCACCTCGTCGAAAAGCAGCGCGGTCTCCAGACGCAGCGCCGCCCCGGCCACGCCGGACACGGCCGCCTCGACCACCTCGGCGGGGTACTGGTCCGGCTTGTCGCACTCAAACAGCGTCAAGCCGACGGTGCGACGGTCGGCGATCAGCGGCACCGCGAGCGCCGACACCACGCCGGTGGCGCTGCGCGACATCGAGGCGGTCCCGGTGTGCGGCTGCTGCCCCGCCCAGGAGTCGGCGAGCAGCGGGTTGCCGGACAGCTCGGTCTCCCAGTCGACGCGCTCGGCGGCCGACTGCGCCAAGACGACCAGCCGGTTGCCTCCGCCGGCCACCAGCACCGCGGCGCGGTCGGCCGGTGCGACGTCGCGCATCCGCTCCAGCAGGTCGGTGGCGATGCCGCCGGGGTCGAGGGTGTCGCCGGGAAGCTTGCGGGCCACGGCGCGCAGCTGAGTGAGCAGCGCGGTGGCTTCGGCGTAGGGACGCACGCCCGAGGGCACTTCTTCGTGCACCACGCGCCTGACCATCTGGCCCGCCACCGCGGCCAACGCGCAGAAGCCGAGCGCGGTCGCGATCTCGACGGCGTATCGCTGCTCGCCCTGAACGATCGCGGCCGACCACAGCGCGGCGGCCGCGACCAGCCACAGGACTCCGGCCTCGACGAAGCCGGGACGCCGCGCCAGCTGAGACTTCCGGATTCCGGCGCGCGGCTTGCCGCCGAACATCGCCGCCCGTCCCAGCGGGGACACGAGGTAAGGCAGCATCCAGGTGTGGAAGCCGCCAAGCGGCAGCGCGCCCACGACGACGACCGTGACCTCGGCGAGGCGTCCAAGCCTGCCTATGACCGGATGTGTCGGCGCGATCGTGGCCGGAAGCGACGCAAGCGCCAGCAGCGCGCACCACAGCAGCGCCGTCCGCCAGTCGGTGCTGAGCAGACCCACCACCGTGACAAAGCCGAAGATCGCTCCCCGCAGCCCAAGCGCGGGGAGCATCCAGCGTTCCCGAAACCAGACTCGTTCGCTCATCCCACCCGCATCTTGCGCAGAGTGCTCACTTTTTATAGATCGCCTCGAAGTCCTCGGCGTACTTGTCCAAGACTACGTTGCGTTTGACGCTTTGCTTGGGAGTGATCTCGCCTGTGTCTTCGGTAAGCGCCGCCGGCAGGATCCGGAACGACTTGATCGCCTCGGCCTTGGAGACCAGCTCGTTCGCGGAGTCGACCGCCGTCTGTATGTCGGCGACGACCTCAGGGTCGTCCCGCAGCTCGGAGATGGGCGTGTCGGCGGATCTGCCGGTGCGCTCCAGCCACGCCGGCAGCACCTCGTGGTCAAGCGCCACCAGCGCGCCGATGAACGGACGGGCGTCGCCGACGACCAGGCACTGTCCCACCAGCGGGTGCGCGCGGATCACGTCCTCAAGCGGCGCCGGCGCGACGTTCTTGCCGCCGGCGGTGACGATGATTTCCTTGATGCGCCCGGTGATCTTGAGGAACCCGTCGTCGTCGATCTCGGCGATGTCGCCGGTCTTCAGCCAGCCGTCCGCGTCGAAGGTCTGGGCGGTCGCGTCCTTGTTGTTCCAGTAGCCCTGGAACACCTGCTTGCCCTTCACCTGCAGCTCGCCGCCGTCGGCGATCCGGATCGCGGTGCCGGGGATCGGCTTGCCGACGGTGCCGATGCGCAGCGCGCCTTCGACGTTGAGAGACACCACCGGCGAGGTCTCGGTGAGGCCGTACCCCTCGTAAATGGTGACCCCGACGCCGCGGAAGAAGTGCGCGAGACGTTTGCTCAGCGGCGCTCCGCCCGAAAGCGAGTTCTCGCAGCGCCCGCCGAGCACCGCCCGAAGCTTGCTGTACACTAGTTTGTCGAACAGGGCGTGCTTGACCTTGAGGCTGAGACCGGGGCCGCCGGAGTCCAGCGACTTGCTGTAGTCGATCGCCGTCTGGGCCGCGGAGTAGAAGATCGAGCTCTTGCCGCCGTCGACGGCCTTCTGCTCGGCGGAGTTGTAGACCTTCTCGAAGACGCGCGGCACCGCCACCAGGAACGTCGGCCGGAAACCGGGGAGCTTGGCGACCAGGTCGGTGCGGTCTGCGATGTGGCCGACCCTCACTCGCGCCTGCACGCAGCCGACCTGCACGATGCGGGCCAGCACGTGCGCCAGCGGCAGGAACATCAGGGTCGACTGGTCTTCGCGGAACATCGTGGTGTCCAGGTGCGGCAGGACGTTGGCGATGTCGGCGACCAGGTTCTCGTGGCTCAGCTCGCATCCCTTGGGACGTCCCGTGGTCCCGGAGGTGTAGACGATGGTGGCCAAGTCTTCGCGGCCGCGCGTGGACCTGCGCTCTTCGACGTCGACGTCGGAGTCCTCGCCGGCGGCGACGAGCGCGTCGACGGCGCCGTCTTCGATCTGCCACACCTGTTTGACCGCGGGAATCGACGCGCGCGCGGCGTCGACCAGCTCAATGTGACGCGGCAGCTCGGCGACGCAGGCCACCGCGCCGGAGTCCGACAGAATCCACTTCACCTGCTCGGCGCTTGAGGTGTCGTAGATCGGCACGGTCACCGCGCCGGCGGCCCAGATGGAGTAGTCGAAGAGGGTCCACTCATAGCGGGTGCGCGACATCAAGCCGACCCGGTCGCCGGGGTTGATCCCGGCGGAGGCAAGGCCGCGGGCCACGGCGACGACCTGCTCGCGGAACTGCGCGGCGGTGACGTCTCGCCAACCGTCGCCGTCGGGCACGGCGAAAAGCACGGAGTCGGGGAAGTCGTCGGCGTTCTTCCACAGATCGTCGGTGGCGTTGTGGTCGTCGGCCAGTTCGACGATCGGGGGGACTGCGAATTCGCGCACGGCAAGACTCCATCGACAGGTATTCACACACGCTGGCGCGCTGTGAACCGCGTTATATCTACTGGGTGGTTACGAACGCTACCGCTACGGATCACGGGTTGTACAGTGCAGTCGAGGAAACGAACATGCCGCAGGTTGATCTCATAATCGAAACGTATGTACACGCTCCGGCCGAGGTCGTCGCGCCCGACGTGGACGCCGCCGAATTCGCGCCGCGACTGTGGCGAGACTGGAGCGTTCGCGCAAGCCAGCGGCGCGGAACCGAGGGCGTGCGCTGGGAATTGAGCGACGCGCGCCTCGCCGGCACCTGCGAAGTGTGGATTCAGCGGCTGCGCGACGACTCCTGTCTGCTGCACACGTTCGCGCGCGTCGATCCGCGCGGCCGGCCGTGGCCCGCGTGGCGCGCGGAGCTGGCCAGCCGCCGATTTCGCGCCCGGCTGACGCGCCGGCTGTGGCGGTTCAAAGACGACGTCGAGAAGCGAGCCGTCGACTTCGACCGGTAGTGTCTGCGGACATGGTGGAATCGTCGACGCAATCCATCGTGATTGCCGCTCCCGCCGCCGACGTCGCGGCGGTCATCGCGGACTTCCCGAAGTATCCGGAGTGGATCAGCGGAATGCGGTCCGTGGAGATACTCGAAGAATTCGAGGACGGCTACGCGCACCTGGTCCGCTTTCAGCTGGACGCCGGCGTGTTCAAGGACGCCTACGAGCTGCGCTACGACTACGCCGAGGACCTCAGCCGGATCAGCTGGACCCTGGACAAACCCTCCTCGGTGCAGAAGTCCCAGGTCGGCTCCTACGACCTGGACGCCGCCGGGGACGGCGCCACGACGGTCACGTACACCCTCGCGGTGGACCTGAGCATCCCCATGCTCGGCATGTTCAAACGCAAGGCCGAGAAGATGATCATGGAGTCGGCCCTCAACGACCTCAAGAGACGCGTGGAGGGCGGCGCGTGAGCCTGACCATCGGAATCGACATAGGCGGCACCAAGGTGCTGGGCGGGGTTGTCGACCCCGAGGGGCGAATTCTGACCACCACGCTGCGGGCCAGTCCCGCCCAGGACGTCGCGGCGATTCGCCGTCTCATCGCCGACGTCGTCGACGAGCTTTCGCAGGCGCACGACGTGACCGCCGTTGGGGTGGCCGCCGCCGGCTGGATCGACGCCAAGCGCTCGACCGTCCTCTTCGCGCCCAACCTGGCGTGGCGCAACGAGCCGCTGCGCGACAACCTCGCCTCCGAGACCGACCTGCCGATCGTGGTGGAAAACGACGCCAACGCCGCGGTGTGGGCCGAGTTCCAGTACGGCGCGGCGCGCTCGTCGTCAAGCGCGGCGCTGTTCACGGTCGGCACCGGCATCGGCGGCGGTCTCGTCCTGGACGGGCAGCTGGTGCGCGGCTCGCACGGCGTCGCCGCCGAGATGGGGCACACCCTCGCGGTGCCCGGCGGAATCGAGTGCGGATGCGGGCGGCTCGGATGCATCGAGCAGTACGCCAGCGGCAGGGCGCTGGTGCGCTTCGCCCGCGAGGGCGCGCGCGCCGCGCCGAACAACGCCGAGCTGCTGCTGCGGGCCGCCGACGGCGACGTCGACCAGATCGACGGGCCGATGGTGACCGAGGCGGCCGGCCAGGGCGACGCCGTCGCGTGCGAGGCGTTCGCCGCCGTCGGGGGCTACCTCGGCGAGGCCGCCGCGGACATGGTGCAGCTGTTCGACCCTGACGTCATCGTCGTGGGCGGCGGCGTCATCAGCGCCGGAGAGCTGCTGCTTGAACCCATGCGGCGGCGATACCAGGCGACCCTGCACGCCCGAGGGCGACTGCCCGTCGCCGAGATCAAGGCCGCCCAGATGGGACAGCGCTCCGGAATCGTCGGCGCCGCCGACCTGGCGCGTCGCTGAAGTCTGAAAGATTCGCGTCCCACCTCACATTTCTCCGCACAGGCGGCCCCGCCTCAAGGACGGAAGCGCCCTCGTCGGCGGGACCTGCGGCCCGATCACCCGGGCGACCGCCGCAGGCGCGACGCGCACCGCCGGTCCGGGCGGGCTCGACCCGCCGCGTCCGGTTCAGTCGCGCTTGTATCCCACCACCAGATCCGAGGCCAGCTGCTCGCAGAACAGCCCGATGTCGGTGATGACGCCGGTGGCCTGGGCGCTGCCGCGGTCGGCGAGCTTGACGACCGTGGCCGGATTGATGTCCACGCTCACCAGCGGGACCGTCGCCGGAAGCATGTTGCCGGTGGCGATGGAGTGCAGCATGGTCGCCACCATGATGGCGAAGCCCACCCCTTCGAGGCGCTGCCGCATGGCGCGCTGTCCGTCGATGACGTCGGTGTAGACGTCGGGCAGCGGACCGTCGTCGCGCACCGATCCGACCAGGACGAACTGTTTGCCGTGAGTGACCATGGCGTGCATGACGCCCGAGCGCAGCACGCCCTCGGAGACGGCGTCGGCGATGGAGCCGCAGCCGCGGATGCGGTTGATGGCGCGGATGTGGTGCTCGTGTCCGTGCGGGACGCCGTGTCCCTTGTCGAGGTCGACGCCGAGGGACGTGCCGTACAGCGCCGACTCGATGTCGTGAGCGGCAAGCGCGTTGCCGGCGAACAGCACGTCGACGTAGCCCTCTTCGATCAAAGCCACGAGCGCCGGCGCGGCGCCGGTGTGCACGATGGCCGGTCCGCCCACCCACAGGATCTTCTCGCCGCGGGCCTTGACCTCGCGCATCTGCTGGGCGACGCGGCGCACCAGCAGCGCCTGCGGCTTCTCGCTCGAGACCTCGGAGGACATGAACTCGAAGCTCGACTCGGAGGGGTCGCCGCGCTCGGGCTCGGGCAGCGGGACGACCTTGACGCCGTCGACGCCGCACACGACCTGCTCGCCGGCGCGGACGTCCGAGACCGGCAGCGTGCGCGCGTTCTCGCCGTCGACGACGATGCCGCAGTCCATCTCCGGGTTGGCGACCCGCATCCAGGTCTCCTCCACGCGCACCCAGGTGTCCAGGTTCGTGGTGGAGTAGAAGTCCTCGGGGAAGACGCCGTCGTGCGGCGCCGGCCGCAGCACGGCCGAGCCCGGGTCGACCTTGTTCGCGCCGTGCGTCTGCAGCCGCATCACGATCCGCTCCAGCTGCTCCGGCTCCTCGCAGCGCACCGTCAAGCGCACGTACGTCTCGTCGGTGTGGGTGCGGCCCACGTCGAGGCGGTCGATCCGGTAGTCCCCGGAGTACTCCAAGACGTCGTCGAGCACTCGGGCGAAGGTGCCCGAGTCGAGGACGTGCCCTCGGATCTCCACGGTCTCGCTGTGACGCACAGACGTCTCCTTTTGAGCGGTGATGCGGCGGGATTGAAGCTCGCGTCGAAGGTAGCTCGTCGCGTTCGCCTCCGGCGCCCGAGGCCCCGGTTTCGCGCATCGCCGCTGCGCGAAACCGCCACGTGCCGTCAGCGTCTCAACACGCGAGATTCCAGGCACAAGGGACGATCGATGACGTCGACCGGCTAGAATCGCGGGTCTGCCGCCGACTGCCCATGCGACGAGGGAGCCCTTCATGAGTCTGCGCGACGAAGCCGCGAAACTGCAAGGCGAATTGGCGACGCTGCGACGCGAGCTGCACCAGATTCCCGAGATCGGGCTGAACCTTCCGAAGACCCAGCGGCGGGTGCTCGCCGCGCTCGACGGGCTCCCGCTTGAGATTTCCGTCGGCCAGAACGTCTCCTCGGTGACCGCGGTGCTGCGCGGCGGTCGCAGCGGACCGCTCGTGCTGCTGCGCGGCGACATGGACGCCCTCCCGGTCGCCGAAGAGTCTAAAGAGGAATACATTTCGCGCCACGACGGCGTCATGCACGCCTGCGGCCACGACCTGCACACGGCGGGACTCGTCGGCGCGGCCAAGCTGCTGTGCGCACGACGGGAGTCGCTTGCGGGGGACGTCCTGTTCATGTTCCAGCCGGGCGAGGAGGGCTGGGACGGCGCCGGACACATGATCGCCGAAGGCGTCATGGAAAAGGCCGGACGCCCCGTCGACGCCGCCTACGGGCTGCACGTGACCTCGTCGGAGTTTGAAAAGGGAGTCTTCGCGGCGCGACCGGGGCCGCTCATGGCCGCCTCCGACGGGCTGTTCGTGAAGGTGCTCGGCGAGGGAGGCCACGGGTCGAAGCCGTACGGCGCGCGGGACCCGATCCCGGCGGCGTGCGAAATGGTCACCGCGCTGCAGACCATGATCGGCCGCCGCTTCGACGTATTCGAGCCGGTCGTGCTCACCGTCGGAGTGATCAACGCCGGAACCCGCCGCAACATCATCCCCGACGACGCCGGCTTCGAAGCCACCGTCCGCACCTTCTCGCCGGACGTCAGCGACCGGGTGCGCGAATACGCCACGCAGCTGTGCCAGAGCATCGCCGCCGCGTACGGGCTCGGCGTCGAGGTGCGCTACGACAAGGAGTACCCGGCCACCGTCAACGACAAGGCCGAATACGAGTTCGTCGCGCACACGGTCGGCGAGGTGTTCGGCGACGCGCGGTTCGCTCCCATGGAAGACCCGCTGATGGGCTCGGAGGACTTCTCCCGCGTGCTCGAACGCGTGCCGGGCGCCTACGTGTTCCTGGGCGCGTGCGTCGGCGACGACCCCTCCGCCGCCCCGGCCAACCACTCGCCGCGCGCCGCGTTCGACGACGCCGTCCTCGCCGACGGGGCGGCGCTGCTGGGCGAGCTGGCGGTGCGCAGGATGGACCGCTAGCGCGACTCGCCGGCCGGAACCGCCCGCGTCAACACGTCGAACAGGGCTTCGGCGCCGCGGCGCACGTCGTCGAGCATGGGCAGCTCCGCCAGCGCGTCGCGTCCGCGCCACTGGAAGGGGTGCGCCGGAGCGGCGACTTGCGCGTCGTCGTCGGCGACGGCCAGATACTTGTGGTCGACGTGGACGTGAGCCTGCGCGAGCTGGTTGTCGCCGTCGGCGATCAGGTGCTCGACGATCCAGTACGGCAGGTCGACCGGCCGGCTGTCGGCGAAGACGATCGCGGAGCCGTCGGGGGCGTGCGGCGTCAACAGCCGCACCCGCGCCAACCCGGTCTCCTCCCGCACCTCCCGCAGCACCGCCTCGGCCGAATTCTCGTCGTCCTCGACGTGGCCGCCTGGCATCATCCACACTCCCATCCTGGGATGCAGGATCAACCCGGTGCGCCACCCGGCGGCGGGATCGCGGTGGAACAAAAAGGCGCTCGCGGTGGCGTGCTTGATCATGAATCCCTCTCCTGCCGGCGCCTCGTCGAGACGATCCTGCCCGCCGGGTACGACGTTCGCGCGGCCGGGTCTGGCCGCGGCGCATGGCACCATGAGCACATGAGAGTCATCGGTCTGATGTCTGGAACCTCTTACGACGCCGTCGACGTGGCCGCGGCCGAGTTCGATCGCGACGGCGACACCTTGCACTTGAGACCGCTGGGAGACGTCGAGTTTCCGCACCCGTCGCCGCTGCGACGCCAGATCGCCGCGGTGCTGCCGCCGGCGACGATCGGCATGGCCGACGTCTGCCGGCTCGACACGGTTCTGGGCCAGACCTTCGCCGACGCGGCGGCTCGCGGGGTCGAGGAGCTGTGCGACGGCCGCGTCGACCTGGTCGTGTCTCACGGGCAGACCGTCTTCCACTGGGTCGAGAACGGCCACGCGCGCGGAACCCTCCAGTTGGGACGTCCGGCCTGGATCGCCGAGGCCGCCGGGGCGCCGGTGCTTTCGGACCTGCGCTGCGCCGACGTCGCCCGCGGCGGGCAGGGCGCACCGCTGGTCCCGATCTTCGACGCCATGCTGCTCGGCGGAGACGACACGCAGCGCGCCGCTCTCAACCTCGGCGGCATCGCCAACGTGACGGTGACGTCCGACGACGGAACGGTCTTCGGCTACGACGTCGGCCCCGCCAACGCGCTCGTCGACGCCGCCTGCGAGCGGATGGCCGGCGTCGCCTACGACCGGCGCGGCCGGCTGGCCGCCTCCGGACGCGTCGTCCCCGAGCTGCTTCAGCTCCTGCTCGACGAGCCCTACTACGCGCAGCCGCCCCCGAAGTCCACCGGCAAGGAGCTGTTCTCCTGGCCCTACCTGAAGGCCAGGCTTGACCGGCTGGACGCCGTCCCCGACCCGGTCGACGTCATCGCCACCGTCACCGAGCTGACCGCGGTGACCGTCGCCGCCGAAGTACAGCGCAACGACGTCGGCGAGCTCGTCGCCTCCGGCGGCGGCGTCCGCAATCTCACGCTCATGCGCCGGCTGCGAGAGCTGTGCGGGTCGAGTCGCACCGTCTCCACCATCGACGACTTCGGGATCCCTTCGGGAGCGAAGGAGGCCTACGCCTTCGCGCTGCTGGGATACCTGTCGTGGCACGGGCTCGCCGGCGCGATCCCGACGGTCACCGG
>JBOGDN010000298.1:0-13946 GCA_050742995.1 Stackebrandtia sp.
CGCCAGGGCGCCGAACAGACCCACCGCGACTCCGAAGCCGAGCCCCGCGGCGATCACGCCCGGACGGTTCTCCACCACCGTGTCGGGAATGTCGAGCGCGCCGGTGTAGGCGCGAGTCACCGCGGCCGTGGCGACGGCGCCGAGCAGCACGCCGAGCACCCCTCCGATCGCGCCGGCGACGACGCCGTGCCCGAGATAGTGCCGCACCATGGCGCCGCGAGCGGCGCCCGAGGCCAGGAACGTCGCGATGATTTTGCGTTCGGAGCGCACCAGGCGGGTGATGAGCACGTAGGCCGCTATGCCCGCGGCGGCCAGGAACAGCGCCGGGAAGGTCACGGCGAGCTGTTCGAATCCCTCGACGTCGTCGGCGAGGGTGGCGTTGGACGCCTGATCGACGCGGGGCACGACGTCGTCGGCGCCGTTGTCTCGCAGTATCTCCGCGACGCGGTCTTCGGCGTCGCCGTCGCGGGCGTCCTCGTCGAGCAGGACCGCGGTCTGCTCGGACGCCTGCGGTCCGGCGTACTCGTCGACGGCGGACTGCGCGGCGAACACGACCGCGAACGAGCGCGGATCGACCAGCGCCTCTTGGCGGCTGAGCGTGGGCCACAGGTACTCCGCGGAGACGGCGACGCCGCGGACCGTGAGCGTGCGCCATTGCGCGCCGTCGAAAACCTCAAGGGTGTCGCCGGGCGAAAGCCCGAAGGTCTCGGCGGTGTGCTTCTCCACGAGGACCCCGTCGGGGTCGGCGGGGTCCAGGCCGTCGCCTTCGACGACGTCGACGCGGTTGACGTCGGGCGCGGCGTCGGCGGGCATGCCCGCCACGCGGCCGACGAGCTTGTCGTCGTCGACGTGCAGCGGCAGGTCGGCCTGGGTGCGCGTGGCGACGGCCGCGACTCCTTCGGCGTCGCGGGCCGCCTCGGCGAGCCGCTCGGGGTCGGCGCCGGTCGCGGTCAGGTCGGCGAAGTTCAACCTGTCGTAGGTACGGTCGTATGACGTCTCGAGGTTGCGGTAGGCGTCATAGCTGGCGACGAACAGCACCACGCCGACCATGACGACGGCCGCGATCGCGGCGAACTGCGCGAACCTGCGGCGCATGTCGCGCCTGGTCTTGATCAACATCGTCCGGTTCATCGTCGTCACCAGCTCACGCTCGCGGCGTCGGCGGGGCCGGCGTTTCGCTCGTCGGAGGCGACGCGGCCGTCCCGCATGGTCACCACGCGGTGCGCGATCGCGGCGATGGAGACGTTGTGCGTCACCATGAGCACGCCGCGGCCCTGCCGGTTGGTCTCCTGCAGCAGCCGCAGCACGGTGATTCCGGTGGCGACGTCGAGGGCGCCGGTGGGCTCGTCGGCCAGGAGCAGGTCGGGATCGGTGGCGAGCGAGCGGGCGATGGAGACCCGCTGCTGCTGGCCGCCGGACAGCTGCGCCGGGAAGTGGTCCATGCGGTCGGCGAGGTCGACGGCCTCGAGCAGCTCGGGAACCCTTTTGCGGTCGCCGCGGCCGGTCAGCTCGACCATCGCCTCGATGTTCTCCCTGGCCGTCAGGGTCGGCACCAGGTTGAAAAACTGGAAGACGAAGCCGACGCTGTCGCGCCGGAAGCTCGCCAGGTCGCGGGGTCGGCGTCCCGTGAGGTCCTGTCCGGCCACCTGGAGGCTCCCGGCGTCGGCCGGCTCGATGCCGCCGATGATATTGAGCAAAGTGGTCTTTCCCGATCCGCTGGGGCCCAGGACGACCGTCAGCTCGCCCGGCTCCAGGTCCAAGTCGACGTGGTCGAGCGCGGTCAAGGCGGCCTCGCCGGCGCCGAAGGTCTTGACGACGCCGCGCAGTCGGGCGCCGCCGCGTGCCTGGACGGTCGTGGTCATTTGATCGTCTCCTCTGGAGTCGGGAATTGTCGTCCTCGCCGGTCGCGTGCTCATGCGACCCCGGCCATCCGCCGCAGCGGCTGGGACATGGGCAGGTCGCGCACTTCGGGGTCCAGCAGGCAGTGCAGCACCAGACCGTCGACGACCGCGCCCAGCAGGGTCGCTGTGGCCTCGGCGTCGGCGACGTCGTGCGAATCCAGCCACTGCGACACGGCCGTGCGCCACTGCCGCACCAGCGCCCCCAGCTCGACGCGCAGTCGTTCGTGGCGCGCGGCGGCCAGCATCGCCTCGCTGAGCACCACGGTGGACTGGTGGTCGGGCGTATAGGAGCGCACCGCCGCGAGCAGACCGTCCAGCCCCGTCGCCACGTCGGGAGCTTGGCCGAACAGCCCCAGAGCCATCTCGTACTCGCGCCGAGCCGTGTCGAGCGCGGCGTCGACGAGCAGGTCGGACACGGAGCCGAAGTGGTAGTGCACCGCGCCGGCGGGCACTGCGGCGACCTCGGCGACGCCGCGAGTGGTCACCGAACCCCAGCCCTGCTCGGCGATGAGCCGCGCCGCGGCGTCGAGCAGACGCGCCCGCGTCTCCCGCCCGCGCTGAGCGGATGTGGATCCCATCTGGCTGCCTTTCATACGAGGCGACGCGTTCGCGCCCGCCGGTTGACTTGGACTTCCGGCTTGAGCAAATGGCCAAGGCGTACGGCCAACGATAACACCGCCCCTCGAGACAAGGCGCGGACGCGGAAGGTGCGACTCGCCACACGCACCCGGCGGCGGGGGAGAGGCGGAGGAAGGAGGCGCCGTGGAGGGCGGCCGGGGTCGCGGGCGCGAAAGACGCCGACCCCCGCTTGTCTTTGCGGGGCCGGCGTCTTAAGGCGTCTTGTCGCGAAGTCTCCTAGCGGCTCCCGACTGCGGCTTCCTGCTCGTCCTCGGAGTTTTCGGGCTCTTCGGCGTCGTCCGAACTCTCCGAGCCCTCGGTCTCGTCTGTCTCGTCGGGGGTTTCGGTCTCGTCGACCTCGTCTGTTTCGTCCGGCTCTTCGGTCTCGCTTTCCTCCTCGCCGACGAGGTACACGGCCGTCAACGGCATGTGGTCGGAGGCCAGGGGGTCGCCCGTGAACACCTCGGCGGACTTCGCCTCGACGTCCGAAGCGCCGAAGACGTAGTCGATGCGCACGTCGGGCGCCCGCGAAGGATAGGTGTATCCGGGGCCGTCGCCCTGCAGGTCCCAGACGTCCTCGAAGGCCGTCTTCAGGATCTCAATCTCCGGCGTGCCCGGCAGCCCGTTCATGTCGCCGACCAGAACAGTCTGGGCGGGCTCGGGGCCGAGCAGCTCGACGATGGCCTCGGCCTGCATCTCGCGCTGGATGTTGTCGTCGTGCTGCAGATGCGTGTTGGAGAAGATGAACTTGTGGCCCTTGACGATCGCGGTCGCCTGCAGCAGGCCGCGCTGTTCGGAGTCGCCGAGTTTGGGAAGAAACGTGTTCTTCCACTTGGTCAGCGGCCAGCGCGACAAAATAGCGGTGCCGTACTGACGCGGCGGGTACGCGGGGTCGTCGGGCTCGCGCTCGATGTTGGCGCCGAACACGACCTGCATCCCCAGCCGGGAGCTGAGCCAGTACGGCTGGTCGACGAACTCGCTGCGCCGGTAGAACCGGTCCAACTCTTGCAGGCCGACGATGTCGACGTCCATGGACTCGATGATCGAAGCGACGCGCTCGATGCTGATCACGCCGTCGGGATCCTCGGCGTGATGAATGTTGAACGTGGCCACGCGCAGCTTGACGGGCTTGTGCGACTCGGGCTCTTGCGCCGCGGCCGTGCCCGGCGCCCCGACGACGGCGACTGCCGCGCCGAAAGCAAGGCCACTAAGGACAGTTCTACGATTCATGAGGGGGGAACGGGCTTGGGCTGACAACGGGCCTCCAGAATGGGCAAATCCGGGACGAACGGCCCGGCTACGACACCTTGCGCCCATCTTGCCGGAAACGCGGCGGAAATGCACGCACGTGGCAACGTACAGCGACGAAATGAAACACCGGGTGCGCGTTTTGGGCGCGACGGCTAACCGCGGGCGAACGCGTCGTGTCTTAGAGTTCTTGACTTTGTCCCGTTTCCCGCTGCGCGTTCACCGGGCGCGACGGTCCTTGCGAAGCGTCGTCGTTCGAGTTTTTACTCGCGGCGTTGTCGGCACGTCTGCATCCGACACCGGGACGCGGGAGCGCCTCCGCCTTGGTCTTGTCTGCGCGATCACGCGGGGCTTGCGGCCGTACAGCGGCCTACCGCCGTTGCATCCACCTGGAGGCCGCTCGCCACGGAAGAGGACAAAGTCAGAAACTCTTAGGACCGAGGTTCCAGCCTCCCCGAGGTCATCATGCAGGCGGACTGGAACCCCAGCCGCCGGTAGATGCGGTGGACCGACGTCGCCTCGGCGTAGGAGCCGAGTCCCACGAGCGAATGCCCGGCTTCGAAGAGCCGGCGGACGGCCCACGAGGTCATCGCCGACGCCAGGCCCTGCCGCCGCGCCTTGGGATGGACGGCGATCGAGCTGAGCGAGGGCCCGGCGTTGTCCGCGGCCGTAGCGCGGCCGCAGGCCGCCAGAGCGCCGGATTCGTCCCGCACGCCGAACCACCGCTGGTCGGGGTCGCCGGCGCGGAACCGGTTCAGCGCGCGCGGATACGCCTCGTCGAGCAGGGCGGCGACGTCGGCGTGTTCGTGCGAGCCGAGCCAGTCGCAGCGGGCCTCCGCCTCGTGCGGCGGTGGAGCGGCGAGGGTGTAGAACCACACCCAGCGGCTGCCCTTCGGCGGACGCGCGCGATCGGGGAGGCCGTCGTAGATCTCCTCGGGAACCGTCACCATGTCGGGCCGCAGCTCGTCCACAAGGGCCGCGACCAGCGGGGCGGCCGCGTGAGCGGGGCCGTGGGCCATGACGGTCCGGCGGTTCGACCACCGTCGATCCCACGCCGCGGCGCCCTCGGCGGCCAGGCCGCGCGAGGAGTCCCCGGCGAAGTGGGATGCGAACAACGCGTCGCCGACTGCGGAGATGATCTCCTCGCGGCCGCTCACCCGGCGGTAAGGGGTCTTCACGATCTCAATCCTGACACCCGAGGAATGGAACCGCCACCCGGCGTCGCGAGAGACACACGACGACGTCGTCGCTTTGCGTTTGCGCGGGGGCGGGCGATTAAAGTGGTCGGACGAAGGTTCGAAAGGAGGCGCGGTGCGAGCGTTGGGGGTGGACCCGGGTCTTACACGCTGCGGGGTAGGCATAGTGGAGGGATCGCCCGGCAGACCGTGCCGCCTGGTGGGCGTGCACGTCATCCGCACCGACCCCGACCTCGAACTGCCGCGGCGGCTGCTCGCGCTCGACGCCGGCCTCGAAGACCTCCTCGCCCGCTACAGCCCCGACGCCGTCGCGGTGGAGCGGGTGTTCAGCCAGCACAACGTCGCAAGCGTCATCGGCACGGCCCAGGCCTCGGCGGTGGCAGTCCTCGCCGCCGCGCGCGCCGGTGTCCCAGTGCAGACCTACACTCCCAGCGAAGCCAAGGCCGCGATCACCGGCTCCGGCGTCGCCGACAAGAAGCAGATGACCACGATGGTGACCAAGCTGCTGCGGCTCGACGCGCCGCCCAAGCCCGCCGACGCCGCCGACGCGCTGGCGCTGGCGATCTGCCAGGTATGGCGCGGCGGGGCCCGGGATCGGATGGCCGAGGCGCGAGAGCGGATGACGCGGAAAGGAGCCGGATCGTGATCGCCAGCGTCACGGGGACCGTGGCAAGCGTGAGCCCCGACAGCGCGACGGTGTCGGTGGGCGGCGTGGGCCTTTCGGTGCGCGCCACGCCCGGAACCCTCGCGAACCTGCGCGTCGGCGGCGAAGCCGCGTTGCACACCACATTGGTCGTGCGCGAGGAGTCCCTGACGCTCTACGGTTTTCTCAGCGCCGACGAGCGCGACCTGTTCGAGCTGCTGCAGACCGCGAGCGGCGTGGGACCGAGGCTGGCCCAGGCCGCCCTCGCGGTGCACAGCCCCAACGCGGTGCGCGCCGCGATCGCCCAGGGCGACGTCGTGTCCTTGACCCGCATCCCCGGCGTGGGAAAGAAGGGCGCGGAGCGGCTGGTGCTTGAGCTGAAAGACCGCCTCGGGCCCGCCCCGGACGTCTCGGAAGCCGACGCGACGCCCGGCAGGCCGCCGGCCTGGCGCGAGCAGGTGCGCCAGGGACTTGTGACGCTCGGCTGGTCGGCCAAGGACGCCTCCGGCGCGATCGCCAAGCTCGACCAGCCGGACTCCGCCGACGCCGCCGACGTGCCGAGCCTGCTCAAACAGGCCATCCGGCTGCTGGGGAAGAAATGACCGAGCCGTTTGAGGACGGCGGCGACGCCGCGAGCTGGAGCCGCGGCGAAGCCGACGACTACGAATCCGGGATCGTCTCCGCGCGGGCCCAGCCCTTCGACGCCGAGGCGGAGCCGGGGGTGCGTCCGGGGAAGCTTGACGAGCTGATCGGGCAGATGCGGGTGCGTGAGCAGCTGGAGCTGCTGCTGTCCAGCGCCAAGGGCCGCGGCGCCGCGCCCGACCATATTCTTCTGTCGGGACCGCCCGGGCTGGGAAAGACCACGCTGGCGATGATCACCGCCGCCGAGCTGGGGGTGTCGCTGCGGCAGACGTCCGGCCCGGCCATCGAGCGTTCCGGCGATCTGGCCGCGGTGCTGACGTCCCTGGGCCCCGGCGAGGTGCTCTTCATCGACGAGATCCACCGCATGGCCCGCCCGGCCGAGGAGCTGCTGTACACCGCAATGGAGGACTTCCGCGTCGACGTGATGGTCGGCAAGGGTCCCGGCGCCACCGCGATCCCGCTCGACTTGGAGCCGTTCACGCTCGTGGGCGCGACGACCCGTTCCGGACTGCTGACCGGCCCGCTGCGCGACCGCTTCGGCTTCGTGGGGCAGCTCGACTTCTACGAGACGGCCGAACTGGAGGCGATCGTGCGCCGTACCGCCGGCATCCTCGACGTCGAGGTCGTCGCCGACGGGGCCGCCGAGATCGCCGGACGCTCCCGAGGCACCCCCCGCATCGCCAACCGGCTGCTGCGGCGGGTGCGCGACTTCGCTCAGGTCCGCGCCGACGGCGTGGTCACCCGACAGGTGGCCCGCGACGCGCTCGCCCTCTACGACGTGGACGCCATAGGGCTCGACCGTCTCGACCGGGCCGTGCTGACGGCCCTTGTGGAGTCGTTCGGCGGCGGGCCTACCGGGCTGACCACGCTTGCGGTGGCCGTGGGGGAGCAGCCCGACACCGTCGAAGAGGTGTGCGAGCCCTTCCTGGTGCGCGCGGGGCTGCTGGCGCGCACGCCGCGCGGCCGCGTCGCCACCGTCCACGGCTGGCGGCATCTCGGCAGGACTCCGCCGACCGGCAGCGCGGCGGGCGCGGCGCAGGAGGCGCTTTTCGATCTTCCCGCCGAGCCCGCGGACGGGCCCGCGTCCGACGGCGAAACGTGACCCCGCAGCCGCACGACCGGGAACGACGTGTTGCCAGATGGCGGGGTGTGTGGCGGCATTCACCAGCCGATGTCGGCAAGCTAAACTCCGCAGACGTTCCTCTAATTCCGTAAGTCTCGAGAAAGGCACAGCACGTGCTGTTTGCATCTCCCAACGGTGACGGCGCAGGCGGTCTGCTGCTGCCCGGTCTGATCATTCTCATGATCGTCGGCATGTACTTCCTCATGATCCGGCCGCAGAACAAGCGGCGCAAGGAAATGATGGACAAGCAGCGCACGGCGGGCACCGGGCAGACGGTCGTGACGATCGGCGGTCTGCACGGCACGATCATCGACGCCGACGACTCCACCGTGACGCTCGAGGTCAGCCCGGGAGTCATGTGCGTCTACGAGCGCGGCGCGATCGCGCGGATCGTGGACGAGGACAGCTCGACCGAGGCGGACGAGACCGAAGAGGTCGACGAGACGCCGGAGGCGGAAGTCGCGGACGTCGTGGAGGAAACGTCCGAGGAAGTTTCGGCCGACAAGGCCGAAGCCGACGACAAGCCCAAGGCCAAAAAGGGCAAGTCGTTCACCGACGGGACCCAGAACTGATTTTGGCGCGTTAAGGTAGCGCCCGCATTCGACGACCGGCTGCCGGCCCACCCCTGTTCGCCGGCACCGAGGTGAGGAGTAGACACCGCTGTGGCTCGCAAACGTCCAGGGCTGGCGCGCAAAAGGCTGCGCGTAGCGCCCTATTTCATCTCGCTGGCGGTGATCACGGGCCTGGTGTGGCTGTCCGCCTTCGCGGGCGTCGGCTTCAACAAGGACTTCGTCAAGGGCGAGGCCCCGTTCTTCAGCGGGTCTCCGGTGAACGCGTTCCCGACGCCGAACCTGGGCCTGGACCTGCAGGGCGGCATGACCATGACCATCGCGGCGAAGCTGGCTGACGGCGAAACGCCCAGCGCCGAGGACATGGAGCAGGCGCGTCAGATCATCGACGACCGCGTCAACGGCACCGGCGTCGCCGAGCCCGAGGTCTACGTGGAAGGCGACAGCAACATCATCGTCAACGTCGCCGGCAAGGACTACGAGGCCGAGGATCTGCGTCAGATCGGCGCCCCTGCGGAGTTGCGCTTCCGCGAGGTGCTTGGGCAGCCGACGCCCGACTACTCGCAGTACGACTTCGACGAAGAGGCCAAAGAAGGCGAAGAGGGGTCCGACGAAGAGGCCAACCCCGAGGAAGGCGAAGAGGAGCCCGCCGAGGAGGAGCCGCCCGCCGACGAAGAGGGCAAGGAAGACAAAAAGAAGGACGAAGAGGACGAGGAAGCCGCGGAAGACGAAGCCGCGCAAGAGGACCCGCTGGCCATCGACCCCGAAATCGCCGAAAAGCTCGGAGACGACGTCGTCGCCGAAGCCGAAATGCTGGTGATGATGATCGCCCAGGGCCAGCCGTTCCCGCAGGAGCAGCTGCCCACGATGATGAAGTCGCTGGCGCCGTTCGGCGAGCTGTCGCCCGACGAGGTCGCCGCGCTTCCGCCGGAGTTTCAGCTGAACGTGCCCACCATCAGCTGCGAGCAGCTCAACGGCCGCACGCCCGGCTCGATCGCGGAGGTCAAGGATCAGGTCGTCGCCTGCGACCGGCTCGACCCCGCGCAGGTCGCCGAGATCAAGAAGGCCGCCGACGCCGAAGGCAAAGAGCCGCAGTACCCGTACCAGAAGTACATGCTTTCGGAGTCCAAAGTCGTCGGCGACGACGTCTCGAGCGCCAACATTCAGCCCGACCAGGCAAACCCGGGCTCCTGGGCCGTGACCGTGAACTTCAACGCCGGGGGCGCGGACAAGTGGCGGACGCTCGCCACGGAAACCGTCGGCCGCAGTGTGGCGATCGTCCTGGACAACCAGGTGATCTCCGCGCCCGAGATCCAGCAGGGCGCCGGCAACGGCGACAGCGTGGAGATCACCGGCCAGTTCTCCAACGACAGCGCCCGGCTGCTTGCCGAGCAGCTGAAGTTCGGTTCGCTGCCGCTGTCCTTCGAGACCGAGACGATCGACGAAGTGTCGCCGACATTGGGCATCGAGCAGATGGAGGCCGGCCTCCTCGCGGGCATGATCGGCATGGCGCTGGTGCTGCTGTACTGCTTTGCCTACTACCGCCTGCTCGGCATCGCGGTCGTGTTCAGCTTCGGCATTGCCGCAATGGTTTTGTATCCGGCCGTGGCCATGCTCGGAAAACAGATCGGCTTCACCTTGACGCTGGCCGGCATCGCCGGATTCATCGTCTCGATCGGCATGGTGGCCGACTCGTTCGTGCTGTTCTTCGAACGCCTCAAAGACGAGATAAAGGACGGTCGATCGCCCCAAAGCGCGGTGCCACGGGCCTGGGAGAGAGCGCGGCGCACGATCCTGGCGGCGAACATGGTCTCGATCCTGGCCGCCGTGGTGCTGTACGTGCTGTCGATCGGCGTGGTGCGCGGCTTCGCGTTCACGCTCGGCCTTTCCACGGTCGTCAACTTGGCCATCGTCTTCCTGTTCACCCATCCGCTTGTGTCGTTGATGTCGCGTTCGCGATTCTTCATGTCGCCGAGGATCTCCGGCCTTGGCAACACGCGAGTGCGCGCCGCCGGGTCGACGTCGCGGCTCGCGGGCGCCACGACCGGGAAGGAATCCTAAAGTGAGCGCGAAAGTCACCGCCACCGGCGGCGCCGGGTTCTGGGGACGGCTCTACCGAGGCGACACCGAGATCCCCATCGTTCAGCTCCGGCGTGTCTGGTACATCATGGCCGCCGTGATCCTGTTTGCCTCGCTGGGGTTGATCTTCGGCAAGGGCTTCAACCTCGGCATCGAGTTCGAAGGCGGCACCAAGTTCGAGGTGCCGGCTGCCGAGGGCGTCAGCCTTCCCGAGGCCGAGGACGCCGTGTCCGGGGCCGGAGCGAACGTCTCGTCGGGCCAAACCGTCGGCTCAGGGGACGCTGAGCGCTACGTCATTCGCGCCGAGCGCCTTAGCAGCGACGACGCCGAGGATGCGCGGGCGGCGCTGGCGGAGACGCTCAACCAGGAAGTCTCGGTGTCGGAGGTCAGCTCGTCGTGGGGCGGCGCCGTCACCAGGCAGGCGCTGATCGCCATGGGCGTGTTCGCGTTGCTGGTCGCCGCGTTCCTGTGGCTTCGATTCGAACCGATGATGGCCGCTTCGGCGCTGCTGGCGCTGGTGCACGACCTGGTGATCACCGCCGGCGTCTTCGCGCTGGTGGGCTTCGAGGTCACGCCGAGCACAGTCGTGGGCATGATGACGATCATGTCCTATTCGCTGTATGACACGGTAGTGGTGTTCGACAAGGTGCAGGAGAACACCAAGGGCATCCTGCTGTCCAAACGGCGAACCTACGAGCAGGCGGCCAACCGCGCGGTGAACCAGATGCTGATGCGGTGCATCAACACGTCCCTGACGGGCCTGCTGCCCGTGGGCGGGCTGCTGTTCGTCGGCGTCGGCCTGCTGGGCGTGGGTACGTTGAAGGACCTGGCGCTTGTGTTGTTCGTGGGCATTGTGGTGGGGACGTTCTCCTCGCTGTTCATCGCCACGCCGGCGCTTGTCGACTTGAAGCGGCGTGACGGCCGCGTCCGATCCCACACCGCGAAGGTGCAGTCCAAGCAGACCGCCGAGGGCCGCGACGGCTTCCTGGCCGTCTCGTACGACTCCGCGGAGGACAGCGCGCTCGACGACGAGGCCGATTCGAAAGCGGCCGAAGCGGAGGCCGACGACGAGTCGGACGCCGCCGACTCCGAGGAGGAGTTCCAGCCGGCCGCCGCGCCCAAGCCGGGCGCCCGCACCACCTCCAGCCGCGCGGCGCGCAAGAAGAAGCGCCGCTAGCTGAGCTTCACACGCGTGAAGCGGCCCCGGATCCGCGCAGGGGATCCGGGGCCGCTTGCCGTGCGAGCGTCGACGTGAGCCGTCATTTGCGGTGGGTGGCGTCCTTGATCTTCTCGGACGTCTTTTCGACGGTTTTTTCGAAGCGCCCTCCCGTCTTTTCGTTGATGAAGCCGGCGGCCTTGTCGATCTTGTCGTCCATGCCGCTCGAGCCGGCGTGAGAGCCCTCGGCTCGGCCTTTCGTCTCCTTGGCGTCGCCCTTTGAGCGGCCCTTCAGCTCTTCGTACTTGCCGGCGGCCTTGCCCTTCAGTTCTTCGGCTTTGCCTTTGATCCGGTCGAACTTGTCGGAATCCGACATAGTTGAACCTCTCGTTCGACTGCTTTCGCCTCCACCGTAAGACGTCGAGCGGTCCGCGCGTTCCCGAATCGGCGGAATCGCGGCCGGGTTCTCAGGCGTCGGCGTCGCTGGTGATGCGATAGGCGTCGTATACGCCCTCGACCTTGCGCACCACGCGCAGCAGGTGGTCGAGGTGCTTGGGGTCGGCCATCTCGAAGGTGAACCGCAGCAGCGCCACTCGGTCGCGCGTGGTGGTGACCGTCGCCGACAAGATGCTGATGCGCTCCTCGGAAAGCGCCTGGGTCACGTCGGCGAGCAGCCGGTGCCGGTCAAGGGCCTCCACCTGCATCACCATCAGGAACGCCGACTCCGAGGCCGGACGCCAGGACACCTCGACCAGCCGCTCGGGTTCTTCCTCGGCGCGGATCAGGTTGGGGCAGTCGCTGCGGTGGACGCTGATGACGTTGTACCGGGTGACGAAGCCGATGATGTCCTGGTTGGGGACGGGACCGCAGCACCCCGCCAGCTTCACCGGCGTGTCGCCGGAGCTCAACCCGGCGACGATCACCGGCGCGTCGGGCACGGACTGCTGCCGCGCCTTGCCGCGCGCGTCGGGCGACTCGGTCTCGGCGATGTCCTCCACGGCGCCCTCGGCGCCGCCGTAGGACGTCATGAGCCGTTTGACGATCTGCTGCGCCGACACCTGGTTGTCGCCGACGGCCGCGTACAGCGCGGTCACGTCGGTGAGGTGCTGTTCCCTGGCGATGGCGTTGAGCGAGTCGGTGGTCAGCATGCGCTGCAGCGGCAGGCCCTGCTTGCGCATGGCCTTGGCGATGGCGGTCTTGCCGTTTTCGACGGAGAAGTCCCGGCGCTCCTTGTTGAAGTGCTGCCGGATCTTGGTGCGCGCCCGCGGGCTCTTGACGAAGGTCAGCCAGTCCTGGCTGGGGTTGGGCGCGTCGCTGTTGGAGGTGAAGATCTCCACGACGTCGCCGTTGGCCAGCGGTTCGTGCAGCGCCACGAGCTTGTCGTTGACCTTGGCGCCGATGCAGCGGTGTCCGATGTCGGTGTGCACCGCGTAGGCGAAGTCCACCGGCGTGGCGCCGGCCGGCAGCGCGATCACGTCGCCCTTGGGCGTGAACACGTACGCCTCGGAGCTGGCGAGGTCGAAGCGCAGCGCGTCGAGGAATTCGCTCGGGTCGGCGGCTTCGCGCTGCCAGTCGAGCAGCTGACGCAGCCACGCCATCTCGTCGATGTGAGCCGGCGGCCCGGCGATGGTGGCGCCCTTGGTCTCCTTGTACTTCCAGTGCGCGGCGATGCCGTACTCGGCGGTGCGGTGCATCGCCCAGGTGCGGATCTGCATCTCCACGGGCTTGCCGGTGGGACCGATGACCGTGGTGTGCAGGGACTGGTACATGTTGAACTTCGGCATGGCGATGAAGTCCTTGAACCGCCCGGGCACCGGCTGCCAGTTGGCGTGGATGACGCCGAGCGCGGCGTAGCAGTCGCGTTCGGACTCCACCAGGATGCGGATGCCGACCAGGTCGTATATGTCGGAGAAGTCGCGGCCCCGCACGATCATCTTCTGGTAGATCGAGTACAGGTGCTTGGGTCGTCCCGAAACGGTTGACTTGATGCGCGACTCGCGCAGGTCGGCGTTGACGCGGTCGGTGACCTGCGCCAGCAGCATCTCCCGCTGTGGGGTGTGCTCGGCGACCAGGCGCCCGATCTCCTCGTACCGCTTGCGGTAGAGGGTGGCGAAGGCGAGGTCCTCCAGCTCCCACTTGATGGTGTTCATGCCGAGGCGGTGCGCGAGCGGGGCGAGGATCTCCAGGGTCTCGCGGGCCTTCTGCTCCTGTTTGGCCGGCGGCAGGAACGTCAGGGTGCGCATGTTGTGCAGTCGGTCGGCGAGCTTGATGACCAGCACGCGCGGGTCCTTGGCCATGGCCACGACCATCTTGCGGATGGTCTCGGCCTTGGCGGCGTCGCCGAGTTTGACCTTGTCGAGCTTGGTGACGCCGTCGACGAGCAGCGTCACCTCGCCGCCGAAGTCCTCGGTCATCGCCTCGAGGGTGTACTCGGTGTCTTCGACGGTGTCGTGCAGCAGCGCCGCCACGATCGTGATGGTGTCCATGCCCAGCTCCGCCAGGATCGACGCCACCGCGAGCGGGTGGGTGATGTACGGGTCGCCGGACTTGCGGTGCTGGCCGCGGTGGTGGCGCTCGGCGGTGTCGTAGGCGCGCTGCAGCAGGCGCACGTCGGTGCGAGGGTGAGAGGCGCGGTGCGTGGCCACCAGCGGCTCGAGCACCTCGGGCAGCTGCGGCGCCTGCCAGGGCGTGTTGAACCGGGCCAGGCGCGCGCGCACGCGGCGCCCGGTCGGAGTGACGGACGCCAGCCCGCGTTTGGCGCCGTCGTCGCC
>JBOGDN010000299.1:0-12379 GCA_050742995.1 Stackebrandtia sp.
GCTCGACGACGGCGGCGCCGACGTCGTAGTTCATGTCCTCGCTGGCGGTCCACTCTTCGGTCGCCATGGTCTCCGAAGCGACCCACTCGCCGTGCGGCGCGTCGCCGTTGTCATAGGCCGGCACGAACATCCAGTCGGTGTGCCAGTTGCCTTCCAGCTTGACGCAGTGGCCGGCGGTGAGGACGGTGCTGCCGTTGTCGCTTGTCACCGAGTTGCCGGAGCAGGAGGCCGTGCGGCCGTCGTAGGTGAAGAACACCCGGCCGGCCGTGGAGACGACGTCGCCGCCGCCCTCCCAGGGCCCGCCGCCTTCGGGGAAGGCCTGCGTGTCGGCTTCGGTCGGTTCGACGACGCGCTCCTCGCCGAGGGGCACGTCGAGGTCGACTTCGTCGGGCGACACCTCGATGAGGTCGAGGTTCTCGGCGCCGCGCATCCGATCGGGCGTCCAGAAGTCGCGGACGCGATCCTGTTCGGCCTTGGTGACGGCGGCTTCGTTCACGGTTGGGCTGGCGGTCTCGTCCGGCGCCGGGTCGGCCGACGCCGTCGCCGAGGTCGTAAGGGACAGAACCCCTACGGCCAGTACGGACGACGCTATCTTGAATGTCATTCTCATAGGGGCGGATCCTTTCCACTCGGCGCGGGGGACGCGCCTATGGAGATTGGGACATGACGTGTATTCAGTTTAAGGAACGTTTGTGGGCCACGCCACCCTCGCGAGTCGACGAATGATCTTGAGCGGCGAGTTGTAGGTCCGCTATGGACGTATTTCATGCGCGATCGTCACGTCGCCGGGGCGTGACGTTGCCGCGGCGTTGTATGGTGACCTTCGCGATCGCAAACACACTGTGTGACGAGCCGAGACTGGAGGGACCGTGGCCGACGCCGCCGACGTCGCGCGCACCAAGCGACAGCAGACAGACCTTTATGGCGAGTCGCTCGGCGACTTGTTCGGACGAGTCGGTCGCCAGCTCGGCCTCAACCAGGCGCGCATCGCCAAGGTGCTCGGGCTCTCCGCGCCCATGCTCTCGCAGCTGATCAGCGCTCAGCGCACCAAGATCGGCGACCCCGCCGCGGTGCAGCGGCTGCAGGCGCTGGCCGCGCTGACCGCGGAGGCGGCCGAGCAACGCATGACCGACGAGCAGGTGACGGCGCGGCTTGCCGAGATCAGCGCGCAGTCCGGGGCGCTGACGGCGACCACGTCCAGCCACGCCGCCGTGCCCGCGGCGGCGGCCGCGCGCAGCATCCAGGGACTGCTGCGCGCCATCGCCGGCGCCGACGAGGTGCTGGCGGCCGCCGAAGCCTTGGACAGGCGCCATCCCGAACTGGCGCGGTTTCTGCGCGTCTACGGCGCGGGCCGGACGCCCGACGCCGTGGAGCACTACACCGAACACGAGCACTTGATCTAAGCGGCGAGGACTTCCGGCAAGATTGCACACCATGGAGCTGTTCGCGGGTCGCTACCGACTCGTCGACCCGGTCGGCGAGGGCGGCATGGGGTCGGTGTGGCGGGCGTGGGACGTCAAGCGGCGTCGTTACGCGGCGGCGAAGCTGCTGCGCTCCGCCGAGGCCGGCGACGTGTTGCGTTTCGTTCGAGAACAGGCGCTGCGGGTGGAGCATCCTCACGTCGTGGCGCCTATCGGATGGGCGGCCGAGGACGACAAGGTTCTGCTCGCCATGGACCTGGTCGCCGGCGGCAGCGTGCACCATCTGCTCGGCGACTACGGCCCGCTGCCCGCGCCGTATGCGGCGGTTCTGGTGGATCAACTGCTCGACGCGCTGACCGCCGTGCACGCCCACGGCATCGTTCACCGCGACGTGAAGCCGTCGAACCTGCTGCTTGAGCTCACCGGCCGCGCCGCGCCGCGGCTGCGGCTTTCCGACTTCGGCATCGCCGTGGTGGCGGGAGAGCCGCGGCTGACCGAAAACTCCTCGGTGATCGGCACGCGCGGATACCTGCCGCCGGAGGCGATGACCGGAGTCGACGTCGCGCCCGGCCACGACGTGTACAGCGCCGGAGTGGTCGCCTGGCAGCTGCTCACCGGCGCCGCCCCGCCGAGAAACGGACCGCGTCCCGACGCCGACGCCCCGCCCGAACACGTACCCGAGCCACTGTGGAGAGAAGCCGCGGCGTGGGTCGCCGCCGACCCGCGAGCCCGCCCGACCTCGGCCGCCGACGCGCGACAACGCTGGAGCGCCGCGCGGAAAGCGGCCGACCTGCCCCCGATCGACCCCGCCGACCCCGACGCGGTCGAGGTCTTCGACCAGCTGGCGCCCCTGCCCGAAGGCTTCGGCCCCGAGGGACCGCTCCCGCCGGCGTCCGCCGCCGTGTTCCCCCGCCAGCCGCCCGCACCGCACTCCGAAGCCCCCACGGTCCGCCTGGCGCCCACGCCGCCCCAGCCGGCGACTCTCAAGAACCGCCGCACCTCGGTCGGCCTGATCGCCGCGTTGTCGACAGCCGCCGTCGGGCTGCTGATCATGGCCGGATCGCTGTTTCTGCTGCTGCGTCCCTAGGAGCACGGCCCAGCGATCGCCGGAGCGCGCCGTGTTCGCCGTTCGCGCAGTCGTCAAGCCGGCGCCGCATAGATACCATGTAGAAGCTGAGCGAAGGACTGTCGGGCACAATGGAGGATAGCTTGCGATCGGCCATGCAGCGCGCGGGCGACGACATTCGCCGACACCGCAATCGGCGGTACCTGGGCATCGGCTTCGCCGTCGCCCTGGCGACGTCCATGTTGGTCGCCGCACGGGCCAGCGGCGAGTTCGCCCAGAGCGTGCTCATCGAACTGGGCGCCGGTCTGCTGTTGCTGGTGGGCGCGTCGGTCCTGCTTGCCAACGCGCTCGCCGAGTTCCGCACCGACATGACCCGCGACCACCGCCATCTGGACCGCGACGCGTTGATCGAGCACATCCGCGGCAGTCGCCGCGAAATCGGAATCCTGGAGACCTGGACCGGCCTGCTCGAGCCCGCCTTCGGCTCCCGTTGCCTCGAGGCGTTGAAAACCGCGCTGCAACGCGGCGCCCAGGTGCGCATCCTCCTGCTTGATCCCGACGGCAAACCCACCGCGCAGCGCACCGACGAACTTGGCGGACGGCCCGACGTTCAAGAGGCCATCATCGACAATCTCCGTCTGCTGCGGGACTTCTACGACGGTCTCGACGAAGAACTGCGGCAGCGCCTGCAGATCAGGATCTACTTCACCATGCCGGCGGTGCAGCTGTATCGATGGGACGACAAGGCCATGGTGTCGTTCTTCTCTCCGCAGAAGCCCACCTACGAGGTTTCCCAGCTGGAAACGTTCGTCTCCACGTCGCTCGCGGACTTCGTGACCCAGCGGTTCGAGGCGTTGTGGGACGGAACCACCATGGACCTGGACGAATACATGCACAGCACGGCCCGGCTGCGCTGCGCCGACGAGCCGGAGTCGCACTGCCAGATCGAGTACATTCACGCCGACGGCGACGCGTACGTGGGCGGGCGAGAACTCGAACAGCGCCTGGTTCCCTTCGCGTTGTCGACCGTTTCGCTGTCGTGGAGCAATTCGAATCGCGGCAAACACTCCAAGGCCGGCGACTTCCGGCTCGAAGCGGTGGCCTCCGACGCCGACCACGACGCGCACCTGACCAAGGTGCACAACCTCTACCGCGTCAAGTACGGCGACTTTCCCCGACTCATTTTTCGGCTGGTACGCGATGATTCGGTCACCTGAGACCCCCCGACCGGCCGAATCGGCGTGGCGGCGGCGGCCTCGGCGAGGCAAAATGCAACCTTGACGTCACACAGCACGCGACACCGCCGACTCGGAGAATGAATGACATGTCAGCCGACGAGCACATCGAATACGACGTCTTCGCCCAAGTTGACATCCGCGCGGGTGTCATCGTCGACGTACAGCCGTTTCCGCGCGCCAGGAAGCCGAGTCACAAGATCCAAGTCGACTTCGGGCCCGATTTCGCCGCCGCGCAGGGCACGCCGGAGGGCACGCGGTGGTCCAGCGCCCAAACCGCCGGCAATCACTCCGAGGCGGACCTGCTCGGCAGGCAAGTCCTGGCGGTGGTCAATTTCAAGCCGCGAAACATCGCCGGATTCTCCTCGGAGATCCTCATCCTCGGCGTCACGGGAGCCGACGGCGAGCTGGATCTGCTGACGCCGAGCCGTCCGGCCACATTGGGCAGCCGTGTCTACTGACTTGCAGCCGATCGCCGGATCTTCCTCCGAGACCGCCATGGACGCCAAGGAACGCGCGGCATTCTTCGATCGCACCTGGCGTTCGATCATGGCGCGGCTCACCGCCCAGATGCGCGTGCACGTCGCGCACGAGCACGCCGAACTGCTGGCGTTTCTCGACGCCAAGCGATATGACGTCGTCATCGAAGCCGGATGCGCCGACGGGCGCCTCAACAGCGCACTGGCGTTGTCAAAAGCCGAACGGTACATAGGCGTTGACATCGCGGCCACCGCGGTGGCCGAGGCCCGCGTTCAGCTCGACGGGAACCCGCACGCGACCCTCCGGGTCGGAGACATCTGCGATCTGCCGCGGATTCTCGAAGACGAGCAGCTGGTCGAGCAGGAGACGCTGGTGTTGTTTCCGCTCAACGTCCTGGGTCTTATCGCCGATCCCGTGCGCGCCTTCAAAGCCGCCGCCGCCTGCGCCGGCGACGTGCTGGTGTTCACCTACCAGCGGTCGTCCGCCTCTCGGCAAACTCGCCAGTCGTACTACAAGGACTGCGGATTCGACGGCAGGTTCACCGTCGACTCCACCGGAGACCACTATGTAGACGGTCAGTTCCGTTCCTCGGTGTACGACAACGAACTCGTCGCGCGCTGGATCGCCGACGCCGAGCTCACCTTGAAGGAGAACCGCCGCTTCGGCGAGATCGGTCAGCTGTATTACGCCGTTTCGGACGACTTAACCCACGTGCGACAAAAGACCCGGGGCCGCCGCCTTCGCGACGACCCCGGGCCCCTCTGGAGGCGGAGTAAGGTCCATTGTCAGCCGGTCGGGGTCGGCTTGCGACGGAAGAAGATCCACGCCGCGGTCCCGCCGCCGACGGCGAGCACGGCGCCGACGACGACGCCGGCCCACAGCGCGGCGCTCTTGCCGCCGCTCGCGGCCTCCTCGTCAGCCTCCTGGTGGGAAGCCAAGTCGACCTCCAGCTGCTCGGCCGGAGTCCCCAGGCCGTTCACGTCGTCGTACTGCGGCACGCCCTCGGGATCGCCCTGCACGTCAACCGTGAGGGTAATGGGAAGCGCGAAGTACGGGTCGTCGGCGTCGGCGCTCATCTGCACGGTCACGTAGTAGTACCCCGACAGCGAGGTGTTCGCGGTGGCGTCGTCGTCGGAGGCGCGGTTGCGGTGGCGCACCGGCGTCGTCGAGCCGTCGACCGTCTTCGGGTCGCCGCCGGAGAACGTGGCGTCCTCGTTGCTTCCCTTTTGCAGCGCCTCGGTGCGCAGCGGGTTCATGACGGTCGACTTGACGCTCACCGAGGAACCGAGCTGCTGGGCGATCTCCTCGTCGACCTTCGGCAGGTCGAACTGGTAAGCCAGCCGCTGTCCCCAGTCCACCGGGACCCGGTAGTGCAGCTGCTCGCCGGGACGCAGCACGTCGTTGAACTTTCCGGTCTCGAGGATCGGCGCGTCGCCGAAGCTGCCGGCGCCGACGACGTCGACGGGGGAGGAGTCCACGTCGGGAGTCGCCGCCGCCTTCTCCTCCACGTAAGGCTCGGGAAGTCCGTCCGTCGTGGACAGCGCGGGTTCCAGCACCAGGACCAGCTCAAGCGGCGCGGGGCCGTGACGGTCGGCGTTGTCGGCGTTGTCGACCTCGACGACGTAGCGTCCGGCGCCTCCGCACTCCTCGGCGTCGGCCTCGGGGTCCCATGCCAGCTGCGCCATGGCGGTGGCCGGGACGCTGCCGCCCTTTTGACGCCACGGGTGGTCCGTCTCCCGCTCGCAGCGGCCGCTGTCCTGGGCCTCGCGGCGGATCTCGACGCCCACGGCGTTCTTGGCGTCCACCTCCAGCGGAGTGCTCCAGGGGACCGTGGCGGCCACGTAGGCGTGAGTGTCCTCAGGCAGGTCGAAGGCGTAGAACTTGCTCGGCTCGGCGTCTTCGGTGTCGGGCGGCATCGCGTCGACGTACTGCCCGGGCGTGAGCACCGGGAGGTTCAAGCCGTCGTCGGAGCCGTCCACGGGCGTGCCGGAGGTGTCGTAGCCGCGTATCGAATGCTCGGCGGCGCGCTGCAGCCGGCTCGCCAGCGCCGGGCCGTCCTGGGCGTCGTAGTAGGCGCCCTTGCCGGCCGCCGCCACGTCGGCCAGCTGGTCGCGAGCCTCGCTTTCGACCAGAAAGCCGATGACGTGCACGCGGACGTCGACGCCCTGGGACGTGATCTCCTCGGCCACCTTCACCGGGTCGCCGCCGCAGGTCTCCTCGCCGTCGGAGACCAGCAAGATCGTCTTGGGCCCTTCGGCGTCGGTGAAGTCCTCGGCGGCCTTGGTCAACGAGTGCGCGATCGGGGTGTCTCCGTCGGGGTCGAGCCCGTCGGCGGCGCCGGCGAGCGCGTCGCGGTCTACGGGTCCGACGGGAACCATCAGCTCGCTCGCGTCGCATCCGGAAGGCCCGAAGGCGCGAAAGCCCACGTTCGAGCCGTCGGGCATCGCCTCGGCCACGCCGTCGACCGCGGTGCGGGCAGCCTCGATGCGGGTGCCGCCGGCGCCGTCGGACTCTTCCATCGAGCCCGAGAAGTCCATGGCGATCAACAGCTCGCCGTATGGATCCTCGGCGGAGGCGACGCCGCCGAACCCGGCGACGCCGACCGTGGCGCCGACGACCGTCGCGGCGAGCCCGCCGAGGAGTCGGCGACGACTTCGCGTGATCATGACTGCTCCTTAGAGAGGAAGTTGTTCGCTTATGCAAATCAAAATAATTTGCTCTAGCAAACAACGGCTCCCGGATTCGTGCCACCCTATCGACGCGCGAAACCGCGCGCTCGGTGAGCGCGACTGCTCGCGTGTCGCGGTTCGCGTGCGCGAGTACGCTGAACATGGTGGGCTAGTCGACAGAACCCTTTGCCAAGCGCTGAGCGACCGTTAACCTCACGGCGTCCCACGTGTCACGCGTGGAACCACGCCACAGCGTCTGGAGGTACAAAATGGCTACCGCCTACGTGCACGACTTCACATTCGGGGACCGGACTCAAAAGGATCTTCTCGGAGGCAAGGGCGCCAACCTCGCCGAGATGACCCGCCTGGGCCTCCCCGTGCCTCCGGGCTTCACGATCACCACCGAAGCGTGCCGCGCCTATCTGGCCGCCGGCCGTCCCCCCGAAGGCATGTACGACGAAGTCGACGCGCACCTGACCGCCCTGGAAGCCGCGATGGAGCGGCGCCTCGGCGACGCCGACGATCCCCTGTTGGTGTCGGTGCGCTCCGGCGCGAAGTTCTCGATGCCGGGCATGATGGACACCGTCCTCAACGTCGGCCTCACCGACGACACGGTCGAGGGCCTGGCCCGTCAGGCCGGCGACGACAAATTCGCCTGGGACTCCTACCGCCGTCTGATCCAGATGTTCGGCAAAACCGTCCTCGGGGTCCCCGGCGAGGTCTTCGACGCCGCGCTCCACGCCGCCGAGGACGGCGCCGGCGACGACGGCCTGGACGCCGAAGCGCTGCGCGCCCTCGTCGACGAATTCAAGTCCCTGGTACGCGAGCACGCCGGACGCGACTTCCCCCAGGACCCCCGCGAACAGCTGCGCACGGCCGTCGAAGCCGTCTTCAACTCATGGAACTCCGAGCGCGCCGTGCTTTACCGCCGCTCCGAGCGCATCCCCGAAGACCTGGGCACCGCGGTCAACGTCGTGGCCATGGTCTTCGGCAACCTC
Organism: Stackebrandtia sp.; assembly: GCA_050742995.1. Taxonomy (GTDB): domain Bacteria; phylum Actinomycetota; class Actinomycetes; order Mycobacteriales; family Micromonosporaceae; genus Stackebrandtia. The sequence goes on from JBOGDN010000299.1 coordinate 7,870, forward strand.
GGCGCCGACTCCGGCACCGGCGTCGCCTTCACCCGCGACCCCGCCACCGGCGCGCGCGGCGCCTACGGCGACTACCTCCCCAACGCCCAGGGCGAAGACGTCGTGGCCGGAGTGCGCAACACCGTGCCGCTGTCGCGGCTGTCCGAGATCGACTCGGCCGCCTACGACGAGCTGCGGCGGATCATGGACGTCTTGGAAAACCACTACCGCGACCTGTGCGACATCGAGTTCACCGTCGAACGCGGCAAGCTGTGGATGTTGCAGACGCGCGTGGGCAAGCGCACCGCCGCCGCCGCGTTCATCATCGCCGCGGCGCTGGCCGACGAGGGCGTGATCGTCGCCGACGAGGCGCTGGCGCGAGTGTCGGGCGAGCAGCTGTCGCGCCTGATGTTCCCCGGTTTCGACCTGTCGAAAGACCCCGACCCGATCGCCAAGGGCGTGGCCGCCGCGCCCGGCGCCGCCGTGGGCGTGGCCGTCTTCGACGCGCACCGAGCCGCCGAGCGCGCCGCCAAGGGCGAGGACGTCGTGCTCGTGCGCCGCGAGACCAACCCCGACGACCTGCCCGGCATGATCGCCGCCCGCGGCGTGCTCACCGCGCGCGGAGGCAAGACGTCGCACGCGGCCGTCGTGGCGCGCGGCATGGGGCTGGCGTGCGTGTGCGGCGCGGACTCGCTGACCGTCGGCGCCGACCACTTCGTCACCGCCGAGGGAACTCGCGTCGTCGAAGGCGACGTGATCTCCGTCGACGGCGACGGGGGAGCGGTGTACCTCGGCGAGGTGCCCGTCAAGCCCTCGCCGGTGGCGTCGTACTTCGAAACCGGAGACGTCGACCCCGACGACCTCCTGGTGCGGGCCGTGCACCGGATCATCGGCAGCGCCGACCAGAAGCGGCGGCTCGCCGTGCGCGCCAACGCCGACACCGGCGCCGACGCCCGCCGGGCGCGACGCAACGGCGCCTCCGGCATCGGGCTGTGCCGCACCGAGCACATGTTCCTCGGCGAACGCCGCAGCCTGGTGGAGCGGCTCGTCCTCGCCGAGGACGACGACGCGCGCGATCAGATGCTCGAGGTGCTGCTCGACCTGCAGCGCGACGACTTCGCCGAGATCCTGGCCGCCATGGACGGCCTGCCCGTGACGATCCGGCTGCTCGACCCGCCGCTGCACGAGTTCCTGCCTCCGCTGGAAGAACTCGCCGTGAACCAGGCCGTCGAGCCGACCGAGGAAAACGAGCGGCTGCTGACGGCGGTGCGCCGCATGCACGAGCAGAACCCCATGCTCGGGCTGCGGGGCGTACGGCTCGGCCTGGTGATCCCCGGGCTTTACGAGATGCAGGTGCGCGCGATCGTCGAGGCCGCCAAGCGGCTGCGCGACGAAGGCCGCGACCCGCGTCCCGAGGTCATGGTGCCGCTGACGGTCGACGCCCGCGAGCTGGAGCTGGTGCGAGAAGCGGCGCTGAAGATCATGGACTCCGTCGGCGTTTCCGCGCCGATCGGCACCATGATCGAGGTGCCGCGCGCGGCCTTGACCGCCGACGCGATCGCCGCGCACGCCGACTTCTTCTCCTTCGGCACCAACGACCTCACCCAGACCACGTGGGGCGTCTCGCGCGACGACGCCGAGGGCGCGTTCTTCCGGCAGTACATGGAGCTGGGCGTTTTCGCGGTCTCGCCGTTCGCCGAGCTTGACGTCGCCGGCGTCGGACAGCTGGTGAAGACCGCGGTCGAAAAGGGCCGCGCCGCCCGCGCCGACCTGCACCTTGGCGTGTGCGGCGAGCACGGCGGCGACCCGGCCTCGGTGCGGTTCTTCCACGACGTCGGACTGGACTATGTGTCCTGTTCGCCGTTCCGGGTTCCGGTGGCGCGCTTGGCCGCCGGGCAGGCGGCGATCGAGGGATCGGGGTCGGATAGCCGATAGTCGCGTTCGGCACATGTTGACCTGACTGACATTTTCAGGTAGGCATGAGTCGGTACAGGGTGTTACTTGGACTCAACCGGAGGCGATCCTCGTCCACGATCGGATTCCTTGCGGTCACAGCCAGTTCGTCCTGGAGGGCAGTCGGCGACGTGAGGAGACCGATGTGGCTAGTCGATGGTTCGCAACGGTTGTCGACGCGCAGGACCCCAAACGTCTGGCATTGTGGTGGGCGGAAGTGCTCGGCTACCACGTTCTGTTCGAAGGCCCCACGGAGATCGCGATCGGCGGCGACGGAAGCCCGGGACTCGTCTTCGTCGACGGCGCCAGCAGAAGCCGCACCGTCAGTCTCGTGGCGGCCGCCGGAGAAGCGGTGAAAAACCGGCTGCGCATCGAGCTCGACGCCGACGATCAGGACGCCGAGATCGAGCGGCTGGTGAACATGGGCGCCCGGCACGTGGGCGTCGGAAACGGCAGGGAGGCGCCCGGCGAGGCCGTGCTCGCCGACCCGGAGGGCAACGAGTTCTGCGTCCTGCCCCCGCGCGCCTCGGAGACCGGATTCCCCGCTCCGGCCTGACGAGCCGAATCAGGTGAAGTCGACCGTTGTGGACACCGCAAAGGGCTTGCCGGCGGGCTGGTAACCCCCGCCGTACTCGAAGCTGTCGTCGGCGAGGCTCAAGTCGGCGCCGGCGAGCAGCCCGGGTCCGTACCGGTAGGTGTGCAGCGTGCCGTCGTAGTCGGCGACGGACACCGTGCGCACCTGGGCGTCGTCCCCCTCGAGGGCGGCGTCGGCGGCGCACAGCGGATCGACCAGCCGCGAGTCTCGCAGCGTTCGCTTGACCTCCCCGCCGCCGTCTCCGGGTTCGACCCACGACACCGAACGGTCGGCGCGTGAGGTCGCCAGCAGCTGTTCGCCGTCGACGGTGTGCGTCAGGCAGGTCGCCGGGCCCGGCAGCTCGATCGATCCGGCCTCGGCCGGCGCGGCGGGGTCCGCGGAGTCGAAAACGGCCGCGTTTCCGTCGCCGGTGGCCACGTAGGCGCCGTCGGCGGTCGCCGCGACCGCGGAGGGATGCTCGGCGTCGACGCTGCCCGTGGCCGCCGGAGCGTAGTCGCCGCCGGCCTCGAAGGTCTGCGGCCACTGATCGGCTTCGCCGCCGGGTTCGGCGTAAACGGCGGCGTCCCCTTCGAAATAGGCCGTCGCGAAGCCCGAAAGCAGCGGCGAAAGGTCGATCCACTCCACCTTGTTCTCCGCGGCCGAAGCCACGACCGCGTAGCCGGACTTGGCCGCGCCCTCGGCGTACGCGGCACGCCCCTCGACGTCGGACAGGTCCGCGTCCACGCGGGTCACGTCCTCGCCGGCGTAGTCGGTGCTCGCCGCGATCCCGGTGGGCGCCTTCATCTCGGAAAGCTCCACGAAGCCGAGCAGCTTCGCGAAGCTGAAGTGTCCGGGGTTGGGCAGACCCGGATACAGGCTCGGCCAGCTGGTCTCATAGGTGCCGGGCGTGTCGCCCAGCGCCACGACCGCGACCCGGCCGCGGACTTCCTCGACGTCCCAGACGGTGATCAGCGCGAACTCGTTGGCCGGGGTCACCGTCACCGACGTGGGCCGCATGCCCTCCGGCAGGAACATGCACGTGCCGCCCTGCGCCCCGGAGATGCCCGCGGTGGCCACCGCCCCGGAGGAGAAGGCCATCACGGAGTGCGCCTCTTGTCCGCCTCCGTCGGCGCGGTCGACGGCCACGACGCGGCCAAGATCCGAGCCGCCGAGACATTCGGACGTGGGGCCCTCGGCGAGGTCGACTTCGGGGGCGTCGGTGGAGAACCGGCCGCCGGAGCGCGGCGAGAAGCCGATCGAGGTTTGGGTGGTCTCGGTGACGGTGACGTGGTCGACGCCCGCGGAGTCGTCGTCGGCGGTGAAGGCCAGCTGCCCCTGGACGTTGCCGGTCGGCTCCGGGGCGCCTGCGTCGCCGTGCTGGTACTGGCGCGCGATGCCGTCGCCGTAGTCCGCCTCGGATGTCTCGGGCGCTTCGACTTCGGCGGCGTCGCTTTTAGAGTCGGCGGCGGGGCCGTGCAGCCAGTCGAACCACTCGGATCCGCCGGCCGAGTCCGCCGTCGAGGCGTAGGCCTCGGGATCGATCTCGCCGTCGGCGTTGAAGATGCCGTCGGTGATCTCGGATTCGTCGTCCGAATTGCCGGCTCCCGGCAGGGAAGGCAGGCTTCCGCCGGCCATGATGATGATCGTCACGACGAGGCCGACGACGACGGCGCCGCCGAGGCTGTAAATGGCCATGCGCACGCCGCGGCCGTGGGTGGGGGGCATGGACGGACCCGAGTCCAGCTCGGATTCCGGCCTGAGTTCCGGTTCGAGCGACGCCTCGGGAGTCGGATAGGGCGAAGGCGAGGGTCTTGGCGACAGCCGCGAGTCGACGAGCGAGGCTTCCTCGGTGGGGGTGTCGACCTGCGACTGCGCGGGTCTGGAGGTCAGTCTCGGGTCCGCGGCGTAGTCGTCGCGCTCGGCTTCGAAGCGCTCGGCTGCGAAAGCCGGCTCGGGCGGCGCCTCGGGGGCGGCCTCGGGCGTCGGGTCGGCGTAGCCCCAGGC
>JBOGDN010000300.1:0-1840 GCA_050742995.1 Stackebrandtia sp.
CCAGCACTCCGTGCAGTCCGGCGGGGCGCGGCCGCACTTCGTCCGGCTGGCGCAGGCGTACCACGGCGACACCCTGGGAGCGGTCAGCCTCGGCGGCGTCGCGCTTTTCCACGCCACTTACCAGCCGCTGCTCATGAAGACCCTCGAGGTCGGCTCTCCGGGCGAACGCGCACCCGGCCAGACCCCGGCGCAGCGCGCCGCCGAATGCGCCGACGAGCTGGCCGCCGTCATGGACGAACACGGCGACCAGGTGTGCGCGATCATGGTGGAGCCGCTGGTGCAGGGCGCGGCCGGGATGCTCACCTACGACGCGTCCTTTTTGCGCGCCGCACGCCGGCTCGCCGACCGGCACGGCGCGCTGCTCGTCTGCGACGAAGTGGCCACCGGCGTCGGACGCACCGGGCGGATGTGGGCCAGCCAGCACGCCGACGTCGTCCCCGACCTGCTGGTGACGGCCAAGGGCGTCACCGGAGGCTACCTGCCGCTGTCGGCGGTGCTCGCCACCGAGGACGTGTACGAGTCCTTCCTGGGCGCCCCCGCGCAGGCGCGCACCTTCTTCCACGGACACACCTTCACCGCCAACCCGCTGTCGGCCGCGGCCGCGCTGGCGAACCTGCGCCTGATGGAGCAGCGCGGCCTGGTCGAGGCCGCCGCGCGCCTGGGAGAGCGGCTCGGCGCGCTGCTCGAGCCCCTGGAACGCCACTCCGGCGTAGTCGAGATCCGTCGACTGGGGACCATGATCGGCGTCGAGGTCCGCGACGTCGGCGAACGCACCGGAGCGCGCGTGTGCCGCGCGGCCCGCGACCACGGCGTGTGGATTCGCCCGCTGGGCGACACCGTGATTCTCATGCCGCCGCTCGGTTTGACCGACGCGCAGGCAGAGCTGCTCGTCGGCGGACTGGCCGCCGGCCTTGACCAGGTGTACGCGTGAGCATGAGCGAGTCGACGCGAGAGCCCGGCGACTGGCGCACCACCCTGGAGCGCAAGGCGCGGCTGCGCGCCAAGGCGGGCCTGTCCCGCACGCTGACGCCGCGCGAGCCCGCCGACGACCTGATCGATCTGGCCGGCAACGACTACCTCGGGCTGTCGCGCCACCCCCGCGTCCTAGCCGCCGCCTCCGAGGCGCTGCACGCCTACGGTCTCGGCGCCACCGGATCCCGACTGGTGCGCGGCACCACCGGCGTCCACGCCGCCCTCGAGCAGGCGCTCGGCGAACGACTCGGCGGATCCGCCCTTGTGTACTCCTCGGGATACCTGGCCAACCTCGGCGCGGTGCGCGGGCTTTGCCACGGCAAGACGCTGCTGGTGCGCGACGCCCACGCCCACGCATCGCTTGTGGACGCGTGCCGGCTTGCCGGCGTCGAGACGGCCGTGTTCCCGCACAACGACTCCGAAGCGCTGGGGCGTCTGCTTTCGGCCCACGACGGCCGAACCGTCGTGCTTGTCGAGTCGGTCTACTCCGTCGACGGCGACGCCGCTCCGCTGGCGCGGCTGCACGACACGTGCCGCGCGCACGGGGCGGTGCTGCTGGTCGACGAGGCACACGCCGTCGGTGTGGTCGGCCCCCACGGCGCCGGGGGAGCGGCGGCCGCCGGTCTCGCCGGCGCCGACGACCTCGTGATCACCGCGACCCTGTCGAAGGCGCTGGGCTCGACGGGAGGCGTCGTGGTCGGCCCGCCCGAGCTGCGCCGACACCTCGTCGACACCGGACGGACGTTCATATACGACACCGCCGTGCCGCCCGCGGCGGCCGCGGGGGCGTTGGCCGCGTTGGAGCTGGCGACGGGCTGCGCCGACCTGCGCGCCGAGGTCGCCTCGAGATCCGCCCACGCGACCGCGG
>JBOGDN010000301.1:0-1666 GCA_050742995.1 Stackebrandtia sp.
CGGCGGTGTAGACGACGAGTCCGCCTGCCACGCACGCGCTGGCGCCGGGCACGGAGGTGAGCTCGGCGCAGATCAGGCCACCGGTGAGCGACTCGGCCGTCGCGGCGGTCTGGCCGCGCCGCGTAAGCGCGGCGACGATTCGCTCGGCGAGGCCGCCCGCGGCTTCGGCGCTCACGTCTCGGTCGCCTCGCCTCGCCTTCCGCGACGCCGCAGCACCAGCGCGCGCAGCACGTAGTCGACGCCGGTGACGACCGTGGCCACCACCGCCGCGCCCATCAGCCACGGGCCCAGGGCCGCGACCGACTCCACCCACGTACCCAGGAACAGGAAGGGTTCGGGCAGGGGCCACACGTACCAGGAGATGGCGACGATCTGCAGCACCGTCTTGAGCTTGCCGCCGTGGCTGGCGGCGATGACGCCGTGGCGGATCACCCACACGCGAAGCCCGGTGATGCCCCACTCGCGCAGCAGGACCAGGCCCGTCACCCACCACGGCAGCAGGTCCGACACCGAAAGCAGTACCAGTGCGGCGCCGGTGAGTACCTTGTCGGCGATGGGGTCGGCCACCTTCCCGAAGGCCGTGACGAGGCCGTGGCGACGCGCCAGCCAGCCGTCCACGTAGTCCGTCGCCGAGGCGGCGATGAACACAAGGGAGGCGGCCAGGCTCCACCAGGTGTGTGTGAAGTCCTCGGCGAACACCGCGCAGGTGACGAACACCGGGACCAGGAAGAGACGCAACACGGTCAACAGGTTCGCGACGTTGTAGACCGAGGGCGCCGAGTGCTCCGCGGCGTCGCCCTGAGCGTTCATGCGTGCGCCTTATCGTCGTTCAAGCTGTACTCACTGTTCGCTTCGCTCACGTGCTCGCTCAGGTCTACGTCGTCGTGACGATTTCGGCTACGAGATCGACTCCGAGGCTGTCGACGACGCGCGCCTCGACCAGGTCGCCGGGCCGCAGGTCGTCGACGTCGCCGACGAACACGATTCCGCCGTCGACCTCCGGGGCTTGGTGGGCGGCCCGGCCGTCCACTCCGTCGTCGCCGACGGCGTCGATCATGACCGACACGGTCTGTCCGACGCGTTCGGAGGCGCGTTGCGCGGTCAGCTCCTCGGCGAGGACGCTGACGTGGTCGTGGCGTTTGGCGATGACGTCGGGGTCGACCTTGCCGTCGAGGCCGGCGCCTTCGGTGCCCTCTTCGTCGGAGTACGCGAAGACTCCCACGGCGTCCAGGCGGGCCTGGGACAGGAACCGCTCCAGCTCGGCGACGTCGTCGTCGGTCTCTCCGGGGAAGCCGACGATGACGTTGGTGCGGGCGCCGGCGTCGGGGGCCAGCCCGCGGATGTTCTCCAGCAGTTCCAGGAAGCCCTCGGTGGAGCCGAAGCGGCGCATGCGCCGCAGCAGGTCGCGGCTGGAGTGCTGGAACGACAGGTCGAAGTAGGGCGCCACGCCCGGCGTGCCGGCGATCGTGTCGATCAGCGACGGCCGCAGCTCGGCCGGCTGCAGGTAGGAGGCGCGCACCCGGACGATCCCGTCGACGGCGGCGAGCTGCCGCAGCAGCGCGTCGAGGGCCGCGGGGTCGCCGAGGTCCTTGCCGTAGGAAGTGGTGTTCTCGCTGACCAGGGTGATCTCCCGCACGCCCTGCTCGGCCAGCCACCGGGTTTCGGC
>JBOGDN010000302.1:0-1520 GCA_050742995.1 Stackebrandtia sp.
GGCCAGGGCGAGGTCGTGGTGAAGGTGCGGCGGGCCCGCCCCAGCAGCGGCGACGACGTGCAGGGGCTTTCCGGCTCCACCCGGCTGGAGGCCAAGCGCCAGCGCCGCCGCGAAGGCCGCGGCCAGCGTCGCACCCGTCCCCAGGTCCTCAGCGAGTCGGAGTTCCTGGCTCGCCGCGAGTCCGTGGTCCGCAAGATGGTGGTGCGCGGCAAAGGCTCCCGCATCCAAATCGCCGTGCTCGAAGACGAACTGCTCGTGGAGCACTTCGTCGTGCGCGCCGGCGGTCAAGGCATGGTGGGCAACGTCTACCTGGGCAAGGTGCAGAACATCCTGCCGAGCATGGAGGCGGCGTTCATCGACATCGGCCGCGGGCGCAACGCGGTGCTGTACGCCGGCGAGGTCAACTGGGACCGCACCGGGCTTTCCGGACGCACCCGCACGATCGAGCAGGCCATGAACGCCGGCGACTCCGTGCCGGTGCAGGTCACCAAGGACCCCGTCGGACACAAGGGCGCCCGGCTGACCAGCCACATCGCCCTGTCCGGGCGTCACCTGGTCTACGTGCCGCACGGCAACGCCTCCGGCATCTCGCGCAAGCTTCCCGACGCCGAGCGCCGCCGCCTCAGGAGCATTCTGAAGCGGCTGGTGCCCGAGGGCGCCGGGGTGATCGTGCGCACCGCCGCCGAAGGCGCGGGCGACGACGACCTGGAACGCGACATCAGGCGGCTGCAGGCGGAGTGGGCGCAGATCGAGGCCAAGGCCGAAAAGGGCGGTGCGCCGGCGCTGCTGCACTCCGAGCCCGACCTGATCGTGCGGGTCGTGCGCGACGTCTTCAACGAGGACTTCTCGGAGCTGATCGTCGACAGCGACGAGGCGTACAAGGAGATCAAGGAATACCTCGAAGGCGTCTCCCCGGATCTGGTGGCCCGCTTGAAGCGGCACGTCAGCCCCGAAGACGTCTTCTCGGCGCAGCGAGTCGACGAGCAGCTGCTCAAGGCGCTCGACCGCAAGGTCTACCTGCCCTCGGGCGGCAGCCTGGTCATCGACCGCACCGAGGCGATGACGGTCATCGACGTCAACACCGGAAAGTTCACCGGCGCCGGCGGCAACCTCGAAGAGACCGTCACCCGCAACAATCTCGAGGCCGCCGAGGAGATCGTCAGGCAGCTGCGGCTGCGCGACATCGGCGGCATCATCGTCATCGACTTCATCGACATGGTGCTGGAGAGCAACCGCGACCTGGTGCTGCGGCGGCTCACCGAGTGCCTTGGACGCGACCGCACCAAGCATCAGGTCACCGAGATCACGTCCCTCGGACTGGTCCAGATGACCCGCAAACGAGTCGGTCAGGGGCTGCTTGAGGCGTTCAGCGAACCCTGCGAGCACTGCAAGGGCCGCGGGGTGCTCGTCAACACCGACCCCACCGATCGCTTCGTCAAGCCCGAGAAGAGCGGCGGCAAGTCGGAGGCCAAGTCCGGCAGGCGCAAAGAAAGCAAGGGGAAGTCGAAGCAGTCGTCGAA
>JBOGDN010000303.1:0-1630 GCA_050742995.1 Stackebrandtia sp.
GACCCGGCCTCTCCCCTGCCCGACGCGCACCGCCGACCCGCGCGCCGGGCGGATCGCCGCCGCCAGTCATCCCGCACCGGAAGGCCCCACATGATCCGCCGCACCGAGGCGATGTCTCCGACCGAGCGCGTCATGGCGCACACGCCGCTGGCCAGCGGCTACTGCGCCCAGTGCTGGGAAGAGTTCGACATCCGCACCGCCTGGCCCTGCCAGGTCTACAAGGGCGCACGGCTGGCCCAGGCCAAGAACAAGGACTCAGAAGACGCCGAGGCTACTCCCGGTCGGGGGGAATCCGGGGGTTGAAGTCGGCGTCGACCAGGCCGAGGCGGTGGGCGGTGACCGCGGCCTGGATCCGGTTGCGCAGCTGAAGTTTGTCCATGACGGACGACACGTGCGTCTTGACGGTGGTGACGCCCACGTGCAGCTGGTCGGCGATCTCGGCGTTGGACAGTCCGGCGCCCACCAGGGCGAGGACCTCGCGTTCCCGCGCGGTCAGCCGATCCCCGCCCGCGACGGTCGGCGCGACGCTGGCGCCCACGGCGTGTTGCACCACGCGGTGCAGCACGGGCGCGGCCAGGATCGTGTCGCCGGCGGCGGCTCGGCGCACCGCCTCCACCATGTGCCGCGGATCGTCGTCTTTGACCAGGAATCCGATGGCGCCGGCGCGCAGCGCGGCGTACACGTTCTCGTCTTCGGCGAACGTCGTCAGCATGACGATGCGCGCGCTGGGTCGCGCCTTGAGAATCCGCCGGGTCGCCTCTATGCCGTCGACGCGCGGCATCCGGATGTCCATCAAGATCACGTCGGGCTTGTGCTCCTCGGCCAGCCGCACCGCGGCGGCGCCGTCGGCGGCCTCGCCCACCACGTCGACGCCCCCGGCCGACCGCAGCAGCATCTCCACGCCGGCGCGAACCAGCTGCTGGTCGTCGGCGATCACGACGCGAATCACGTATTGCTCCTCAATGGAATCTCGGCGGCCAGTCGCCAGCCGCCCCGCGGTCCCGGCCCGCTGTCGAGCCGACCACCGAGCAGACTCACCCGTTCCCGCAGCCCGGCGACACCATATCCGGTCGAAGGCAGCTGCCGAGTCGGGCTCGCCGGGGCGTCGTTCTCCACCAAAACCAGAAGATTGGGTTCGTCCACCTTCACCTCGACGCGGGCCCGCGTTCCCGGGCCGGCGTGCTTCAGCGCGTTCGTCAACCCCTCCTGGACGACTCGCGCCGCCGCGGCTCGCGTCATCGACGACGCCGAATCGGCCGCCGGGTCCAGCGCGAGCCGCACGTCAAGACCGGCCGCGGACACTCGCCCCACCGTGCTGTTCGCCACCTCGTCCAGGTCGACGACCGACAGGGTCTCCTCGACCGCGTTCGGGTCGCGCAGCACCGACATCAGTCCGCGCAGGTCCTCCAGCGCGCGGGTGCCGGTTTCCCGGATGTCTCCCAGCGCCTCGGCGCACAGCGGAGGGGCGCCGGCGTACTGCGCGGCGCCGGCGCGCAGCACCATCGCCCCGACGTGGTGGGCGACGATGTCGTGCAGGTCTCGGGCGATGCGGGTGCGCTCGGCCATCCTGGCCGCCTGGGCTTCGGCCTGGTGGCGCCGGCTTTCCTCCTCCGCGTGCTCGCGCCTGCGC
>JBOGDN010000304.1:0-1853 GCA_050742995.1 Stackebrandtia sp.
AGCTGAACCTGCGATGAGGGGTGCGCCGGGCGCGACATGGAAACGACTCGGCAGGCGAGCCGCAATCCGCGAGGGGGTGTCTGATGGATCTCGGCGGTGCGAGGGACTTCCAGACCGAGCACGGCAAGGCGGAGGAGGAGCGCATACCGGGGTTGTATGCGCGACGACGACAACGCCGTCTGGGAGTTCCGCGGCCCTCCAGCGGATCCATTAGACGCCCTCTAAAACTCGACTTCGCGTTTTACGCGATCTCGGGGGCCTTCGCCGTCTACACGGTGCTGTGGTCGACGCTTCCGGCACACCGCTTCTGGGGCGGGATCGCCGCGGGGGCCTACCTCCCGGCCGCCGTCGTGACCCTCATGCTGCTGCGACAGTACGCCGTGCCGACGATTACTCGCTTGTGGATCGCGGTCGGCGCCGCGGCGGCGGCCGTCGTCGTGCCGCTCGGCGCGGAGGTGGCGCAGCGCTCCGCCGGGGTTCCCGGACGCGCTCAGGAGGAGGTCCTCGTCGTCGAGGACTCCGGGCGGCGGCTGGTCGACGCCGGCACGCCGTATCTGTCGGTCGACGCCATAGCCGCCATGGACGACCCTCTCCTCGGCTACAACCCTTACCAGCCGGGCATGTCGGTATTCGGGCTGCCGCACGCGGTTTTCGGCGACCACTGGCTCGCCGACGCGCGCATCTGGTTCGCCGCGGCGACCCTGGCCGCGCTGTGGGGGGCGCTGCGGCTGCTTTCCCGCAACGGCCTGTCGAACGCGGTGCGCGTGCGCGCGATCCAGGGCGTCGCGGCGCTGCCGATCTGCGCTTTGACTCTGGCCACCGGCGGCGACGACCTTCCCGTGGCAGCGCTGTGCCTGCTGGCGCTCGCCGCGGCGTCCGCGGATCGTCCCGTCGCCGCGGGACTGGCGGTCGGCGGCGCGGCCGCGTTGAAGCTCTTCGCCTGGCCGGTGCTGGCGGTCATGCTGTTCCTGGCGTTTCGCAAGGGCCAAGTCGCGAGGTTCGCCCCGCCGGCTCTTGCCCTGCCGCTGCTCACGTTGACGCCGACGCTGCTGTTCACGTTCGACGAGTTCACGGCGAACGTCGTGGAGTTTCCGCTGGGGCTCGGCGTGGTGACGTCTCCTGCGGCCTCGCCGCTTCCGGGCTACCTAATCGCGTCGAGCGTTCCCGCGGGGCCGACGATCGCGCTGGTGCTGCTGGCGAGCGCGGCCCTGGCCGTCGGCGTGTATCTGCTGCGGCGGCCGCCCGGCTCGGCGCACGCGGCGTCCGCGGTGTGCGCCGTCGGCTTGAGCGCGGCCGTGGTGTTGATGCCGGCCAGCCGCTTCGGCTATCTGCTGTATCCGGCGGTGTTCGGCGTGTGGTGGTGGGTGCTCAAACAGTCCGAGTCCCCGTCGCCGGAGTGGGGGCGGCACACGGCCGAGGTCGACGATTCAGGACCTGCGTCGGCATGAACCTCTCAGGTTCGCCATGTAACATTTTTTGTTATGGAAATGACTTGTCCCAAATGTCAAGGCCGTATGCGGCAGTTCGAGCGCAATGGGGTCACAGTCGACCAGTGCGGCGAATGTCGGGGGATCTTTTTGGACCGCGGCGAGCTTGAGCACCTTATCGACGCCGACGCCAAGTTCCAGGGCGGGGGGCCTCCGCCGATGCAGGCACCGCCTCCTCCCGCGCCGCAGCGGCATCATGACGACTACCGCCATGAATACCGCAAGGACTACGGCAAGCACGACCGTTACTACGACGACCGCGGCTATGACAGGCGCAAAAAGAAGAAGCGCAGCGTCTTCGAAGAACTCTTCGACTAGAGCTTTCGGCTAAGTCGAAACGGAGCGGGGGACGGCCGTCCCCCGCTC
>JBOGDN010000305.1:0-7996 GCA_050742995.1 Stackebrandtia sp.
TGCGTATCCTTCTGTCCCGGCATGTCCTCATCTGTGTCCGTAACCCCGTCGAGCCTGCGCGCACGCGTGCGCGGGCTGATGCTGCGTGAGCAGGGCCGGTTCCTGCGGCGCATCGACTCCGCCGGCAAACGCGACGATCCGCAGCCTCACTACGCCAAGATCGCCGCCGACGTCGACCGCGCCGAGGCGCGCGTCGAAGCGCGCCGCGCCGCCGTCCCCAGGATCTCCTACCCCCAGGACCTGCCGGTCAGCCAGCGCAAGGACGACCTCGCCGCGGCGATCCGCGACCACCAGGTGGTGATCGTGGCCGGCGAGACCGGCTCGGGCAAAACCACGCAGCTGCCCAAGATCTGCATGGAGCTGGGCCGGGGCGTCCAGGGCATGATCGGCCACACCCAGCCGCGCCGCATCGCCGCGCGCACCGTGGCCGAACGCATCGCCGAGGAGCTGAACACGCCGCTTGGCGAGGCGGTGGGGTGGAAGATCCGCTTCACCGACAAGGCGGGGGAGAAGACCTACTGCAAGGTGATGACGGACGGCATCCTGCTCGCCGAGATCCAGCACGACCGGATGCTGCGCGCCTACGACACCATCATCATCGACGAGGCGCACGAGCGCAGCCTCAACATCGACTTCCTGCTCGGCTACCTCAAGCAGCTGCTGCCTCGCCGCCGGGACCTGAAGGTCGTCATCACGTCGGCCACAATCGACCCGCAGCGGTTCTCGCGGCATTTTTCGAACGCGCCGATTGTGGAGGTGTCAGGCCGCACCTATCCCGTCGAGGTTCGCTACCGGCCGCTTGTGGACGATTCCGACCCCGAGAGCGACGACGTCCGCGACCAGTTCGAGGCCATCGTGGACGCCTGTCGGGAGCTCGTCGCCGGAGGCCCCGGCGACATCCTGGTGTTCCTGTCGGGCGAGCGAGAGATCCGCGACGCCGCCGACGCGCTGACCAAGGCCGACCTCCGGCACACCGAAATCCTGCCGCTGTACGCGCGGCTGTCCTCGGCCGAGCAGCACCGGGTGTTCCAGCCGCACGCCGCACGCCGCATCGTGCTGGCCACCAACGTCGCCGAGACCTCGCTGACCGTCCCCGGCATCAAGTACGTCGTCGACCCGGGCGCCGCCCGCATCTCCCGCTACAGCAGCCGCACCAAGGTGCAGCGGCTGCCGATCGAGCCGATCTCGCAGGCCTCGGCGAACCAGCGCGCCGGCCGCTGTGGACGCACCAGCGACGGCGTCTGCGTCCGGCTGTACTCCGAAGAGGACTATAACGCGCGTCCGGAGTTCACCGACCCCGAAATCCTGCGCACCAACCTCGCCTCGGTGATACTGCAGATGACCGCCGCCGGGCTTGGCAAGATGGAGGACTTCCCCTTCGTCGACCCGCCCGACCGCCGCAACATTCGCGACGGCGTAATGCTGCTCGACGAGCTGGGCGCCATCGACTCCAACGCCGACGACCCGCGAAAGCGCCTCACCAAGCTCGGCCGGCAGCTCGCCCAGCTTCCCGTCGACCCGAGACTGGGCCGCATGGTCCTCCAGGCGCACTCGGACGGATGCCTGCACGAGGTGATGGTCGTCGCCTCCGCACTGTCGATTCAGGACCCCAGAGAGCGTCCCGTCGACAAACAGCAGCAGGCCGACGCCAAGCACTCCCGCTTCGCCGACCCCGCGTCGGACTTCCTCGCCTTCCTGAACCTGTGGAACTACGTCAAGACCGAGCAGAAGGCGCGCACCTCGAGCGCGTTTCGGCGGATGTGCAAGTCGGAGTTCCTCCACTTTATGCGCATCCGCGAATGGCAGGACATCTACGGTCAGCTGCGCGCCGCGCTGAAGAACTTCGACATGTCTCCCGAGGTCAAGACCTCCGAGGTCGACGCGCGACGGGTGCACGCCGCGCTGCTGGCGGGACTGCTGTCGCACATCGGGCTCAAAGACCCCGAGACCCGCGACTACCTGGGCGCGCGAGGCGCGCGGTTTTCGATCTTCCCGGGCTCGTCCCTCTTTAAAGCACAACCGCGCTGGGTGATGAGCGCGGAGTTGGTGGAGACGTCGAAGCTGTGGGGCCGCGTCAACGCCAAGATCGAACCGGAGCAGATCGAGCCGCTCGCGCAGCACCTGGTGAAGCGCAACTACTCCGAGCCGCGCTGGGAGAAGAAGGCCGCCGCGGTCATGGCCGTCGAAAAGGTCACTCTCTACGGGGTGCCCATCGTGGCCGCCCGCAAAGTCAATTTCGGACGCGTCGACCCCGAAACCTCGCGCGAGCTGTTCATCCGCAGTGCGCTCGTCGAAGGCGACTGGGAAACTCACCACAAGTTCTTCGCCGAGAACCGCGCCCTGCTCGAAGAAGTCGAGGATCTGGAGAACCGCGCCCGCAGGCGCGACATCCTCGTCGACGAGGAGACCCTCTTCGACTTCTACGACCAGCGGGTCCCCGAAGACGTCGTCTCCGGCCGGCACTTCGACAGCTGGTGGAAACAGGCGCGGCGTGAAACCCCCGACCTGCTCAGCTTCGAAAAGTCGATGCTGGTCAACGACGGCGCCGACGCCGTCAGCGAAGCCGACTACCCGGACTTCTGGGAGGCCGACGGCGTTGTGCTCCCGCTGAGCTACCAGTTCGAGCCCGGCACGGCCGCCGACGGCGTCACCGTTCGCGTGCCGCTGCCGGTGCTCGGACAGCTCGACCCCGACGCGTTCACCTGGCAGGTGCCCGGCCTGCGCGAAGATCTGGCCGTCGCGCTGATCAAGTCGCTGCCGAAGGGGACGCGCCGGCATTTCTCGCCCGCGCCCGACCACGCGCGCGCCGCGCTGCACACCATGACCCCCGCCGGGGGAGGTTCGCTCGCAGACGCGCTGGCCGTCCAACTGCACGCGATGCGCAAGGTGACGATCCCCCGCGACGCGTGGGATTACTCCCGCGTGCCCGGCCACCTGCTACCCACCTTCCAGATCGTCGACGAGGCCGACGCCGTCATCGCCGAAGGCAAGGACCTGGCGGCGCTGCGACGCCAGCTCAAGCCGCAGGCCCAGGAGGTGCTCGCCGAGACCGTCCCCGACCTGGAGCGGTCAGGTCTCGTCGACTGGACCTTCGGCGAACTGCCGCAGATTCAGGAGCGGCAGCGGCGCGGCTACACGGTGCGCGCCTACCCCGCGCTCGTCGACGAGGGCGACACCGTGGCGATCCGCCTGCACGACAGCCCGACCACGCAGCAGCTGGCGATGTGGCTCGGCGCCCGGCGACTGCTTCAGCTGACGTTGCCGTCTGTGACGAAGCCGATCCTGGCCACGCTGTCCAGTCAGACGAAACTCGCCCTGGGCGACAACCCCTACGACAGCGTCCCCGCGCTGCTCGAGGACTGTGTGCGCACCTGTTTGGACAAACTGATGATCGACAACGGCGGTCCGGCCTGGGACGAGGAGGGCTTCCGGCGGCTGCGCGAGGCGGTGCGCCCCGAGCTCGTCGACCTCGCCGCGGGCGCGGTGGAGTCCGTCGCCGAGATCTTGACGCTGACGCGCCGGGTGAAAAAGCGCCTGTCCGGCAAGTTCGACTTCGCGCGGCTTTCGGCGCTTTCGGACATGAAACGTCAGCTGGACGGGTTGGTGTTCAACGGTTTCGTGAACGCCGCCGGCTGGTGGCGGCTGCCGGACCTGCCCCGCTACCTGAAGGCGATGGAACGTCGCGC
The DNA here is from genome assembly GCA_050742995.1 of Stackebrandtia sp. Taxonomy (GTDB): domain Bacteria; phylum Actinomycetota; class Actinomycetes; order Mycobacteriales; family Micromonosporaceae; genus Stackebrandtia. Next base: position 3,687 of record JBOGDN010000305.1, read on the forward strand.
CGACAAGCTGCGTGCCAACCCGGACGCGGACGCGGTCCACATGGCCAGGGTGGAGGCCGTTGAGGCCGCCTACCGCGACCTGGTCGCCGGCCTGCCCGCGGCGGCGGCTTCACCGCAGGGCCAGGAGGTGCGGTGGATGTGCGAGGAGCTGCGCGTCAGCTGCTTCGCGCAGGAACTGGGCACGCGGTACCCGGTGAGCGACAAGCGGGTTCTCAGGGCGATCAGCGCACTGCGCTGACGCGCTCCTGCGACCCCTCCCGGCTCGCCTGGCCGCAGTCGGCGGGGTCGTCGACATGCTCCACGCCGAAGCTGACCTCCGAGTCGAGCGGGTGTTTGACGCCCGCCTCCGGATCCTGCTCCACAACGGAGCAGGCGTGGTCGCCGTCGCCGACCGCGTACGAGGAGGTGTTCGCGAACCCCTTGTCGTCCAAGGCGGCGAACGCTTCGTCTTCGTTCATGCCGATCAGCTCGGGCACGCTCGCCTTCGGCTCGGTCGAGGTCGGATCGTCCGAAGGCGACGTCGACGGCGTGTCCGAGTCTGTCTGGTCGGGCGCGGGGTCGGCTTCGGCGCCGGATTCGCTTTCGGACGGGCTCGGCGACGTCGACCCTCCGGGGGTGCGCGCGGCGTCGGAGTCCGGGCCGGCGTCGGAAATGGCCGTCTCGGCGGTGCCGTCGGCGGCGTGTCCGGCGGGTTCGTCGCTCCACGACCACCCGGCGGCTATCCCGGCGGCGATCACCAGCGCCGTCAAAGTCGCGGCCGCGACCAGGATCCGCCCCTTGCGGGAGCGGCGGCGGTGCGAGACGATGCCGCGCCGGTCGTCCGGCGAGGGCTGGGGGGACGGCGCGACCGCGCCGCGCGGGCCGGCCGCCGGCGAAACGGTCGCCTCCGCGGCGGCCGGGATCGCCGCGGTCTCCGAGACGTCGATCGGGTCGGTGGAGCGCAGCTCCCGGCAGGCGGCGGCGAAGTCGGCCGCGGACTGCCAGCGCCGCGCCGGGTCCTTTTCCAGGGCGCGCATCACGATGCCCACCGCCGCCTGCGGCACGTCGTCCGGCAGCGGGGGCGGAGGAGTGTGGAGCTGGGCTTCGATGATCGACATCGGGGCGTCGGAGTCGCTGTGCCTTTGGTTCGGCTCGCTGCGCTCGCCGAACGGTTTGCGTCCAGACAGGCACTCGTAGGCGACCACGCCGAGGGCGTAGACGTCCGAGGTCGGAGTGGGGGCGTCGCCGCGCAGCAGCTCGGGAGCGACGTAGGCGACGCTGCCCATGATCATGCCGGCGTCGGTGAGCGCGGCGCCGCCGCGGGCGCGGGCGAGGCCGAAGTCCACCACCTTGACCTGGCCGTTGGTCTCGTCGAGCAGCAGGTTGCCGGGTTTGACGTCGCGGTGGACGATTCCCTCTCGGTGCGCGTCGTGCAGCGCCTGCGCCGCCTGGGCGACGACGTCGAGCGTGGCGTCGACGTCGAGCGCGCCGCGCTCGGTGAGCGTGTCGCGCAGGCTGCGGCCGGGCACGAACTCCATGACCAGGTACGACACCGTGCCGGAGCCTTCGACGTGGACCTCGCCGTAGTCGTAGAGGTTCACCACGCCCGGAGAACGCAGCGCGGCCACGGCGCGCGCCTCGCCCCGGAAGCGTCGCCTGAAGGTCGGGTCGTCGGCGAGGCTGGCGTGCATCACCTTGACGGCGACGGTGCGGTCAAGCAGCGTGTCCGTGCCGCGCCACACCTCGCCCATGCCGCCGCCGTCGACGTGCGCGTCAAGGCGGTAACGGTCGCCGAGCAGGCTTCCGATTCCCATCGCGGATTCCCCCATTCGTCAGGTTCGACGCCCCAGTGTGTTCCCCATTCGGCGGTATTGACTCGCCTATCTGTGCCATTGCGCGGACGACACAGCACAGACCACATTACAACATTTCAATGTGTAGTTAACTGTTTGCTGTGTGCACAGTGGTCAACGTCTCGTCGTGCGCGAAAAATGTCGCTTTAGGGCGTTTGTCCTTATCCGTGCCACGACCGCCACAGCCTGGCGTACTGTCCGCCGGCGGCGACCAGCTCGTCGTGCGAGCCGAGTTCGACGACGCGCCCCTCGTCGACCACGGCGATGCGGTCGGCCGTCTCCGCGGTGTGCAGGCGGTGCGCGATGGCGATCACCGTGCGGCCCGACAGCACCGCCGCCAGGTGGCGCTCCAGGTGCCGCGCGGCTCGCGGGTCCAGCAGCGACGTGGCCTCGTCGAGCACCAGCACGTCCGGATCGGCCAGCACCAGCCGGGCGAGCGCGATCTGTTGCGCCTTCGCCGGGTCGACCTTGACGTCGGCGCCGCCCACGACGGTGTCGAGGCCGTCGGGCAGCGAGTCGAGCCAGTCGTCGGCGTCGACGGCCTCAAGCGCCTGGAGGATCCGCGCGTCGTCGGCGCGGCGGTCGGCCAGCGCCAGGTTGTCGCGCAGCGTCCCGGAGAAGACGTGATGCTCCTGCGTGACCAGCAACACCTTGCGTCGCAGCTTCTCAAGCGGCATGTCGGCGACGTCGTTTCCGGCGACGACGACCTCGCCGGTGCGCGGCGCGTCGATCCCGGCGATCAGCCGGCCCAGCGTCGACTTGCCGGCCCCCGACGGCCCCACCACGGCCAGGCGTTCGCCGGAGGCGACGGTCAGGTCGACGCCGTGCAGGACGTCGTCGTGGCCGGAATAGGCGTAGCGCACGTCGCGTACGCGCACGGAGGCGTCGTGGTCGGACGGGGCGTCTTCCGAGGCGGGAGCGTCGACCGGCACGGCGCTGGGGCCCACGCCGATGAGGCGCCCGAGCGACGCCTCGCCCGTCTGCAGCTCGTCGACGAGAGCCAGCAGCATGAACATCGGGCCGCCGAGGCGGTCCATGTACAGCGCCACCATGGCGACTTGCCCGAGGGTGACCAGGTCCGCGCTGTACATGAACCCTCCCGCCAGCAGCGCGGCGGCCACCGGCAGCGTCACGCCGAAGTCGAGCGACGGGAACAGGACGCTGCGCAGGAACAGGGTGCGGCGCTCGGCGGCGTAGGAGGAGCGGATGCCCGCGTCGCCGACGCGGCGGCGTCGCCGTCCCAGTCGCAGCGCCTCCACCGTCCGGGATCCGTCCACCGTGGCGGCCAGATCCTCGTTGATCTGGCTGTACGAGGCGTTTTCTTCCAGGTACGCCGCGCGGGCGCGCGTGAGGTACCAGCGGAACGGCCACCACAGCACCGGGACGGCCGAGACGAGCGCGATCAGCGCCAGCCACGGGTTGACCGCCAGCACCACGACGAAGGTGAGCGCGATGGACACGAGGTTGAACAGGCTTTCGGGCGCGGCGCGGCGCAGCACCTGGCCGAGGGCGTTGACGTCGCGGGAGCTGCGGGTCATCAGGTCGCCGGTTCCGGCGTGCTCGACGACGGACAGCGGCAGCGTCAGCGACCGTCGCACGAAGTCTTCGCGCAGCCGGGCCATGACGATCTCGCCGAACCGGCTGGAGACGAAATGCGAAAGCCCGGTCAGGCCGGCCTGCACGACGACGAAGCCGAGCACCGCCAGGCCGATCGCGTCGACCGACACGCGGCGGCCGCCTTCGCCGACGACGGAGTCGACGAGCACGCCGAGCAGCCACGGCGCTCCGAGTCCGGCCGCCGCGGCCAGGCAGTACAGCGTCAGCGTGGCGGCGGTCTGGCCCCGGTACGCCTTGAGCAGCCCGCCGGCGTGACGCATGGTCTGCCGCGCGTCGGCGACGGGCAGTCCGCGTCTCATTCGTCCTCCTGAGCGTCGCGGGCGACCAGCGCCCGGTACTCCGGCGCGTTCTTCCACAGCAGCCGGTGCGGCCCGACGGCCTTGACCTTGCCGTCGGAGACGAAGGCGACCTGGTCGGCGTGCTCGAGCATCAGCGGAGACGTGCTGGCGACCACCGTGGTGCGGCCGCGGCGGGCCGCCGCCAGCCGCTCGGCCACGCGCGACTCGGTGTGCGCGTCCACGGCCGAGGTCGGCTCGAGCAGGATCAACACCTCGGGGTCGACCAGCAGCGAGCGCGCCAGCCGCAGCCGCTGCCGCTGTCCGCCGGAGACGTTGCGGCCCTCGGCGTCCAGCTCGCCGTCGAGCCCGCCGAGACTGTCGACGGCGTCGCCGGCCACGGCCACGCGCACGGCGTCCAGGATCTGCGCGTCGTCGTGCGCGCCGTGCACGTCAAGAGCTTCGCGCAGCGGCCCGGCGAACAGATGCCCGTCGTTGTCGGCCACCAGAATCAGGCGGCGCAGCGCGTCGAGCGGAATGTCGCGCAACGGGACCCCTTCGGCGGCGGCGTCGGAGTCGACGTAGC
>JBOGDN010000306.1:0-10244 GCA_050742995.1 Stackebrandtia sp.
GAGCGAAGCGTTTGGGCGCGACGTGCGCGTCGGCGACGTGCGGGGAGACGACGCCGCCGGGCGCGAACCGGCGCAGCACCCGCTGGTACCACGGCCACAGCGGCCGCGGTTCGATGAAGGTCTTGTAGTAGAAGCCGGGGGGCAGGAACCTGCCGAGGAGGTTGTTGACGGCCTTGACGTCGAAGCCAAGCGAAGGCCAGGCGTTCTGGGCGCGTACGTCCATCCCCTCGGCGAGACGCCGGTGCGCGGCGCGCACGTTCGGCTCGTCGCCGACCTGGACGACGCAGCCGGGGTCGACGAAGCTGGCCGTGAGCAGGCCGCGCCTGCGGTGGTACTTCAGGCTGCGCGAGAAGACGCGCACCCCGGCGGCCGCAAGAGCCGAGGCGATCGTGTCTCCGTCGAAGCCGGTGTGCGGCCGCCCGTTCCAGGTGAACCGCAGGGTCGTCTTACGGTCGACGACCTCTCCGGGCTGGCGATCCAGTCTCATGGCCGCTCCTGCGACGCGGTCGAGCCGACGCGGATCTCGTGGGTGGTCAGGTGCCGTTCGACGACGAAGTAGCGGCGGCAGCCGTGACGGTGGAACCAGCGCTCGGTCGTCCAGTCGGCGCGGTTGTCACGCAGGTAGAGGTAGCCGCGCCACTGCAGCGGCGTGGCGGCGACGGGATCGGGGCGTGCGGCGACCTCTCCGGAGTACCCGAACTCCGAGGAGTTGCGCGGTCCGCACCAGGGACAGGGGATCGACAGCATGGATTCCAATCCTTAATGGCCTACCGCGGCCGCGCCTTTTTCGCCGAGGAGCTCCCCCTCGGCGAAACGGTCGACTGTGAACGGAGCGATCAGTTCGGGCGTGTGCCCGGTGGCCACGGCTTCGGCCATCGCCTCGCCGGCCACCGGCCCGGCCTTGAAGCCGTACGTCCCCCACCCCACGTCGACGTAGAAGCCGTCGACTCCGGTGCGTCCCATGACGGGCGCGAAGTCGGGGGTCATGTCGCACAGCCCGGCCCACTGCCGCAGCAGCCGCATTTTCGACAACGACGGCATCAGCTGCAACACGTGCGCGGCGAGGCCTTCGGTGAATTCGAGGGATCCCCGGGTGGAGTACGACGCGAACGGGTCGACGCTTGCGCCGAACACCAGCTCGCCGCGGTCGGTCTGGCTGACGTACACGTGCAGGGTTCCGGAAACCACGACCGTGCCGAGGAACGGCTTGACCGGCTCGGTGACGGCGGCCTGCAGCGGGAACGTCCGCACGGGGATGCGCACGCCCGCCATGTCGGCGATCAGCGTCGACCAGCCGGCGGTGCAGTTGACGACGACGGGGGCGTCGATGCGTCCCCGGCTTGTGCGCACGCCGACGACCCGGTCGCCGGCGACGTCGACCCCGGTCACCTCGGTGCCTTGATGAATGTGGACGCCGAGCGCGTCGGCGGCGCGGGCGTATCCCCACACGACGGCGTCGTGCCGGACGATCCCGCCGGGCGGATGGTAGAGCGCGCCCAGGACCGGGTGGCGGACGTCGTCGGAGACGTCGAGACGCGGCACGAGCCGCTTCACCTCGTCGGCGTCGATCACTTCGGAGTCGACGTCGCACAGCTTGTTGACCTCCGCGCGCCACCGCATGGTGCGAAGCGAGGAGTCGCTGTGAGCGAGCGTGAGGTGTCCTCTTTGGGAGAACATGACGTTGAAGTTGAGGTCGGCGGCGAGTCGCTCGTAGAGCTGGATCGACCGGTTGTAGAAGCGCACCCCTTCGGGAGTGAGGTAGTTCGAGCGGATGATGGCGGTGTTGCGTCCCGAACCGCCGCCGCCGATATATCCCTTGTCGACGACGGCGACGTCGGTGACGCCGTGATTCGCGGCGAGGTAGTACGCCGTGGCCAGGCCGTGCACGCCGCCGCCGACGATCACGACGGAGTAGCGGGACTTGGGCTCGTGCGCGCGCCACGCCGGCGCCCAGTTCGCGCCGGTGACGCCGTGCCGCAGCAGCGCCCGCGCCGAGTACCGCTCGGGAAACGGGATTTTCATACGGGCCCTACAGCCTCTCGCCGATTCCGTCGTCCTGAGAGGCCAGCTTGGGGTCGGTGCCCAGGAAGGCGTGCTTCGACATGTCCTCGGAATACGCGCTGGCCGCGGGCTTGCGGCCGAGTGTTTCGGCCATGGCGCGCACGTGGTGCGGCGCGGCCCCGCAGCACAGTCCGAAGTACTTCACGCCGAGTTCCTTGGCGTCGCGGGTGAAGTCGGCGATCTCGTGCCGGGTGCACGTGAACGGGTCGAGACCGGTCGGGAACGGCTGCCGATCGCTGCGGGGATCGCGCAGCGACTGGAAGCTCGGCTGCTCGGCGTGTGTCCGATAGGGAACCGGAAGCGCCGCGACGGGCACGTCGACGGCCGCCGTCACGTCGGCGAGCAGCGGCAGCATGGTCTGCGGTCCGCGGATGCAGTTGAGCCCCACCACGTCGGCGCCCGCCTCGGCCAGCCGCCGGCATGCGTCCGGAATGGACCACCCTTCGCGAGTGACCGGATCGCGGTGCACGGCGAGCGTGATCACCGCGGGAAGGCCGGCGTCCCGAATCACCTCGAGCGCCGAAAGCGCCTCCGCGCCGTACCAGAACGTCTCGCCGATGACGAAGTCCGCTTCGGCTTCGGCGGCCCACCCCACCTGCTCGGCGAACATGTCGCGCACCTGCGCCTGCACGTCGCGGTCGGTCGAGTCGTAGATGTTGGTGTTGCAGACGTTGCCGGCCAGCAGCGAACCGCTCTCCTGGGCGACCTCGCTCGCAAGCGCCAGAGCCTGCCGGTTGAGCGGCTCGAGCAGGCCGTCCTTGCCGACGACGCGCAGCTTCTCGCGGTGCCCGTAGTACGTGAACGCCTCGACCACGTCGGACCCGGCGTGGACGAACTGGCGGTGCAGCGCGGCGACTTCGTCGGGATGATCGAGGACCACCTCGGGCACGAACGGACCGGCCTGCACGTAGCCGCGACGCTCCAGTTCGAACAGATAACCCTCGGCGCAGATCACGGGCCCGGCTTCGAGCCGCGCGAGCAGTCCGGCTTTGGTCTCGGATGTCATGCGTTCTCCTCCATTGTGTTGCTTTCAGGTGCGCGCGAGGGGTCGGTCTTTCAGCTCCATGGGAAGGGCGAGTTGCTTGTCGGGTGCGTCTCGCCGCGTTCGTAGCGGCCGAAGCGGAAGGGCTCCAGAAGGTCTTGCGACTCCCCGAGCAGTTCGCGGGCGGCCAGCTCGCCGACGCCGATCATCTTGTAGCCGTGGTTGGAGTCGGCGATGACGTAGGCGTTCTGCTGGAAGACGTCGAAGACCGGAAAGCTGTCCGGGGTGAAGCAGCCCAGCCCGCCGGAGCGCTCCCGGCGATACAGGTGGCGACGGCGTTCGAAGCGGCGGTGGCAGTGCGCCAGCGCGGCGGTCCACATGCGCGCGAAGCTGTCGTCCACGACGAATTCGGCGCTTTCGGGTCCGTACGGGTCCACCGCCACGTCCGCGGCCGGTTTGCCGACGGTCAGCGGCATCGAGCCGCCCTGCACGCCGTCAAAGGAGAAGTCGGGCTTGTAGTAGACGCCCCACATCTCGTCGGTGACGAGCTTGCCGTCCTCGTCGTAAAGCGGCTCGTCGGAGTCGACGTGCATGACGGGCGGGAAGCCGCCCCTCGAGTCGGTGAAGACGCCCGGATCGACGCCGAGCGTGCCCTCCTGGAGCAGCAGGTACGTCCACATCGGCACCTCGGCGGAGGCTTGGCCGTCGGGGCTGCGCACCGTGGCGGTCGCGGGCAGGTCGAGCATGGTCCACAGGTCGCGGATCCACGGGCCGACCGCGACCACGACCTGTTCGCAGCGCACCCGGCCGCGGTCGGTCTCCACCGCGCGCACCGCGCCGTCGGCGACGTCGAAGCCGGTCACCCGCACGCCGTCGACGATGCGAACGCCTTCGGCGACGGCCTTGGCGGCGAGCCCGCGCATGGACGCCTTGTTGTTGGCGTAGCCGCCGCGGTGTTCGTGCAGGACGGTGGTGACGCCGGGCGCCTGCCAGTCGCCGAACATGGCGCGCAGGTAGTTGCGGCAGGCGGCGTCGCCTTCGATCAGGTCTGAGGAGTAGCCGATGTCCCGCTGCTCGGCGTGCACCTGGGCCGCGCCTTCGTGCATGGACTCGCAGGCGGCCTGGATGTATCCGACGGGGTGGTACGAGAACGCCCCCGGGTCGGACTCCCACACCTTCACGGAGTGCGCCATCAGGCGGCGCATGGCGGGTTGGAAGTAGTTGTTGCGGACGATGCCGCAGGCGATGCCCGAGGCGCCGGCGGCGACGCCGGTCTTGTCGACGACGAGGACGTCGCCGCCGTCGCCGCGTCCGCGTTTGCGCAGCGCCTTGGCGAGGTGCCAGGCCGTGGAAAGGCCGTGCACGCCGGCGCCGACGATCACGTAAGGAACGGATTCGGGAAGCTCCGGACCGCTCGACATCGGCTCACCTGCCGCTTCCGAAAACTGTTGCCATTTCGGCAATGCTGTTTCATAATGGCCGAAATCACGCTAACACGTAAGGTGGAGCGATGGCAACTCCCCGTCCGCTGGCGACAGTCGAACGCGCCATTCGGATCCTCGACGTTCTGGCCACGACTCAGTCCGATTTGGGCAACAACGAGATCGCCCGCCGCGCCGACGTGAACGTGAGCACGGCGTCGCGGATGCTGACCACCCTTGTGGAGTCCGAGCTGGTCCGTCGCGTGCCCGAGACCGGCCGCTACCGGCTCGGCCCGCGCCTGGTCGAACTCGGGAACGCGGCGCTGGCCGGCATCGACCTGCGCGAGACCACGCGGCGGCATCTGGTCGCGCTGACCGAGACCACCGGCGAGACGGCCACGCTTTCGGTGCCCGGCGAACACGCCCTCATCACCATCGACTTCGAACAGAGCCCGTCGTCGGTGCGCAGCGTCGCCGAGATGGGCAGGCACGCGGTGCTGCACGCGACGTCGATCGGGAAGGTCTACCTCGCCTACGGCGGCGAACTGCCGCCGGGCCGACTGGCGGCGTGCACGGACAAGACGATCACAGACCGCAAGACGCTCGCCGCCGAGCTGGAGCGCGTGCGCGAGCGCGGATGGGCCGAATCGGTCGGCGAGCGCGAGGACGAGATGAACGCCGTGGGCGTGCCCGTGCTCGACGCCGACGGGACGCTGACCGGCGTGCTCGGCTTGCAAGGCCCGGCCACGCGGTTCGGCGCCCGAGCGCGGCGCTCCGCGGTCGACCTTCTGTGCCGCCACGCCGAGCGCATCGCCGCCGGCAACCCCGCTCCCCCGCCGGACTGAGCGGCGAATCCGCGCCGCACGCCATGCCGCCTCCACCGGGTGAGGGGTGGATGTGGGGTGGGGTGAAAGTGGGAACTGAACGGCGGTCCGCGCCGCACCTCCGCCGCCTCCACCGGGTATGGGGTGGGTACGGGAGAGGTGGGGACGGGAACTAAACGGCGGTCCGCGCCGCACTCCCCGCAGCCTCCACCGGGCGGGAGTGAGTGTGGGAGCGGGAATGCGTACCTGCGGCGGCCGCGAGCGAAACACGGGCGACGCCAGCGATCCCCCGCGATCGCGGTCGGGGTAATAGCATCTGCCAATGCGGATCACGCTCGCTCAGTCCGACTCTCAGCTCGGCGACATCGACGCCAACGTGGAGCGCGCCGCCGACGCCATCACGCGGGCGAAGGAGGCTTCGTCCGACCTGATCGTGTTCCCGGAGCTCTATCTGTCGGGCTATTCGATCGGCGTGGTCGACTCCGACGTGTCGATACGGGTCGACGATCCTCGCGTCGTGGACCTGGCCCGGCTTGCCGCGCCCGCCGGACTGCACATCGGACTGGCGGAGGACGCCAAGCGCAGCCCGCACACCTACAACAGCACCGTCTACTACGAAGGCGACCAGCTGGTCCACGTGCACCGCAAGCTGCACCTGCCGACGTACTCCATCTTCGAAGAGCGCAAGCACTTCACGCCGGGCCAGTCGCTGCGGGCGTACCCCGTCGGCGACGACACGACCATGGCGACGCTGATCTGCGGCGACGCCTGGCAGCCGACCATGGCGTTCATAGCAACGCAGGACGGCGCGCGGGCGCTGATCGTCCCGGCCGCGGGATCGCAGAGCCGGTTCCCCGAGCACTACGACGCGCGCGAGTACTGGGAGGACATCACGCGGTTCTACGGCCGGATCTACCAGCTGTACGTCGTGTTCGTCAACCGCGTCGGCGTCGAGGGCGAGCTGAACTTCTGGGGCGGATCGCACGTCGTCGACCCGTGGGGCCACGTGATCGCCCAGGCCGCCGAGTACGAGGAAGAGCTGCTGACCGTCGAGATCGACCTCGCCGAGGTGCGCCACCGTCGCCGCAGGATTCCGCTGGTCAAGGACGCGCGCCTGGGGTTGATCCAGCGCGAGATCGCCCGCCTCGTCGAAGAAGGCGGCGACCTGTGAGCACGGACCGGCCCATCTTGTCGGCGACACGCTTTACCGTGTCGGCATGGCCTTGTTGAGCTTTGACCGCTGCTGTGCCGAGATCGTCGCACAGACCGACCTGTTGCGCGCCGCCGTCGCCGACGCGGACATGACCGTCCCTGTGCCGTCCTGCCCCGGCTGGAATCTGGGGCAGCTGCTGCGGCATCTGGGCGGCGGCCAACGCTGGGCCGCGCAGATCGTGCGGACCCGAGCGACCGAGCCGCCCCCCGACGACCACTTCCGCGACCTGTCCGCATATGCCGACGAGGACGCGAGCGTGCTCGACGGCTGGCTCGCCGAGGGCGCCGGGCTGCTGGCCGACGCGCTGCGCGCCGCCGGACCCGACGCGCGGGTGTGGACCCCGATTCCAGGCGGGGCGCCGCATCCGACGTTCTACGCCCGCCGCTTCGCGCACGAGACGCTCGTCCACCGCGCCGACGCGACTTTGGCCGTGGGCGCGAGGTTCGCCGTGGAGTCCGACGTCGCCGTCGACGCACTCGACGAGTGGATGGAGCTGGGCTCGCTGCCGGTGCACTTCGAAATCCGTCCCGAACTGCGCGAGGTGCTCGGCCCCGGCCGCACCGTCCACCTCCACGCGGTCGACGCCAGACCCGAAGCGGCGGCGGAGTGGGTGGTCGACCTGACGGGAGACGTCATCGTCTGGCGTCGCGCGCACGAGAAGGCCGCCGTGGCGGTACGCGGCCCGCTGACCGACCTGCTGCTGATCGTCTACCGGCGGCGAGCCGCCCGCAGCGACGGCGTGGAGATCCTCGGCGACGAGGAACTGCTCGACTCCTGGCTGGAGCGGGTCGGCTTCGGCTGATCAGGCCGCGGCGGGGCCTCGGGCGACCGCTTCGGCGATGTAGTCCTCGAGCGCGATGCGCGGCTGCCAGCCGAGGGCGCGCACCTGCGAGTTGTCGGCCTGGCCGCGCACGCGTTCGCCGGGCAGCGCCGGGATCATGCGGTGCTCGGCGCCGAAGAGCTTGGCCACGTCCAGGATGGGCCATTCGCGGCCGGTCCCGATCAGGTAGCCGTCGCCCTTGCCGTTTTCGGCGCACAGGATCAGACCGGCGACGGTGTCGTCGACGTGGGTGAAATCACGCGTCTGCGTGCCCGGTTCGACGACCGTCAGCGGCTCGCCGTTGCGGAACAGCCGCTCGAAAATGCCGATCACGGTGGCGTAGCGGCCGTCTTCGATCTGGCCGGGTCCGTAGACGTTGTAGAAATACGTGATGACGTAGTCGAGGCCGTACCACTGGCCGTAGTTGCGGATCAGCTCGCCGTTTTTGGCCTTGGTCCAGGCGTACGGGTTGAGATTCTCGTCCTGGCCGTCGTTGCCGAACTTGGAGCTGGAGCCGGCGTAGACCAGCCGCGCGCCGTTGTCGCAGCAGAACTTGACGACCTCTTTGGTGCCCCAGGTGTTGTACTCCCAGACCCGGTCGAACTCGTCGAAGGACTGCGGGATCCGCGCGTATTCGCCCAGGTGAAACACGACGTCGGGGCGGCCGAAGGTGTGCTGAGCCCACAGCTTGTCGATGTTGTTCGTGCTGTCCTCGAGGTAGGTCACCCGAGGGTCGTCGAGGTGGACGTCGCGGCGTCCGGTGAAGTAGTTGTCAATCGACACGATCCGCGCCTGCGGATAGGCCTCGACCAGGCCTCGGATCAGGTGGCTGCCGACGAAACCGGCGCCGCCGGTGACCACGATCGTGCGATGTGACACTGTCGCTCCTCTAGAACATTTCCGGCGAGGCCGCCGTTTGCGGCTGATGTACGCGAAGTGAACGCCGGGCGTAGGCCGGATGCCATCTTACGGGCTTTTCCGGAAACCGGCGAGGCTCACCTGATCGCACCGGCCATCGCCTCGAGTCGTCGCACCCGCTCCGGCATCGGAGGGTGGGTGGAGAACAGCTTGGAAATGCCGCCCCCGCGAAACGGGTTGGCGATCATCATGTGAGCGGCGTCGACGACCTGCCCCTCAGCCCGCAGCGGCGCGCGATCGACTCCGCCGGAGATCTTACGCAACGCGCTGGCGAGCGCGAGCGGGTCGCCCGTCAGTTCGGCGCCGGAGGCGTCGGCCTGGAATTCGCGGCTGCGGCTGATCGCCATCTGGATCAGCGCGGCGGCCACCGGGCCCAGGATCATGGTCGGCAGCAGCAGGAGCGGGTTGCGGTTTTCGCTTCCGCCCAGGAACCAGGCGAAGTGGGCGACCATGGTGATGATGCCGGCGAGCGCGCCGGCCACGCTCGCGATCAGGATGTCGCGGTTGTACACGTGGGACAGCTCGTGCCCCAGCACGGCGCGCAGCTCGCGCGGCTCGAGCAGCCTGAGGATGCCTTCGGTGACGGCGACGGCCGCGTGCTGCGGGTTGCGTCCGGTGGCGAAGGCGTTCGGCTGCCGCGTGGGGCTGACGTACAGCCGGGGCATGGGCTGGCCGGCTCGATCGGCCAGCTCGCGCACCACGGCGTACAGCTGCGGCGCCTGCGCTTCGCCGACCGGCTGCGCCCGCATGGCGCGCAGCGCCAGCTTGTCGGAGTTGAAGTAGGTGTAGGCGTTCATTCCGACGGCGAGAACCCCGGCGATGATCAAGCCGGCGACTCCGCCGAGCATGTATCCGAGACCGACGATGACGGCCGACATCAGGCCGAGCAGCATGGCGGTCTTCAACCCGTTGTTGTGGTGCATGTCGTCTTCCGTCCCCTCAACGTGACATCGCGGTCAACGTCGACAGCGCGGGAAAGCTTCCCTTTTTCGATCTTGCCTCGGAAAGCTGAGAGATCACTGGAATATGACGTCCACCACGTACTGGGGCGTAAAGCCCAGCACGACGAGGACGATCGCCCCTGCGGCGACGGTCGCCGCCACGGGCCAGGGCCGGGCGGGTTCGTCGGTCGCGGTCTGACTTGTCCAGCGGGTGTCGATCACGACAAGGGTGAACTTGAGGTAGTAGACCAGGCCGATCACGGCGTTGACCGCGACGATCACGCCAAGCCAGGGCACGGCGTCCGCCAGCGCCGACATGATTGTGATCTTCGCGAACAGGCCGGCCAGGCCCGGAGGCAGGCCCGCCAGGCCGATCAGCGCGAGGATCAAGGCGAGGCTCAGCAGCGGCGCGCGGCGCAGGCTGCCGCGGTAGTCCTCGAGCGGCCCGCCGTCGGCGGCGCCGCCGCGCAGTCCGACGACGGAGGCGAACGCGGTCAGCTCCAGGATCACGTAGAACGCGGCGAACGCCAGCACCGCGGCGGTCGCGGTGTCCACCGCCGCCGGTTCGCGTCCGGCGACGACCGCGAAGGCGCCAAGCGGAGCGAGCAGGTACCCGGCCTGGGCTATGGACGACCAGGCCAGCAGCCGCACCGCTCGCGTCTGCCGCAGCGCGCCCAGGTTGCCGACGGTCATGGTGGCCGCGGCTATGGCCGCCAGGATCGGACCGACGACGTGCAGCAGCGGGGTCAGCCCGATCGTCGCCACCCACAGCAGCGCCGCGGCGCCGCCGAGCTTGGAGGCGGTGGACAGGTAGGCGGCGATCGGCAGCGGGGCGCGATCGTAGACGCCGGGGGCCCAGGCGTGCAGCGGGACCGCGGCGACCTTGAATGCCAGGCCGGCGACGATCATCGCCGCTCCCGTAGCCGTCAGCGGCCCGGCCTGGGCGGGCACGCCCTCCAGGGCTTCGGGAAGCGCGGACAGGTGCACAGTGCCGGCGGCGGCGTAGAGCAGTCCGGCGCCGAAAAGGGTGACGGCTCCGGCGGCCACCGAGACCACCAGGAACG
>JBOGDN010000307.1:0-6177 GCA_050742995.1 Stackebrandtia sp.
GGTCGTTGTAGGGGACCATGGCCACGTCGTTCATGTAGTCGTAGGGAACGCCGCGGGGGACTTGGACCGGCGGGAACGACTCGGGCAGCCCGGGCTGGGGGTAGGCGGGCTCGGTCATGCCGGTGAACATGTTGAACCGCACGTCGTTGTGGAAGCCGTGATACCCGCCGTCGATCTTGGCGATCACGTCGCGCTTGGTGAAGGCGCGTGCGGTCTGCAGCGCGAGCATGGTCGCCTCGGTGCCGGTGCTGCAGAAGCGGACCTTGTCCATCGACGGCACGCGCGAGCGCAGCACGCCGGCCAGCCGCGCCTGCCCCGCGTTCGGCGCGCCGAGCGCGACTCCGCGGGGATATTGTTCGGCGGCCGCGGCGACAAGCGCCGGGTGGCCGTGGCCGTGCGCCACGGCGCTCATGTTGTTGTTGAAGTCGATGTAGACGTTGTCGTCGACGTCGACGAGCGTGCAGCCGTCGCCTCGCTCCATGAACGTCGGGTACGGAGTGAAGTGGTTGATGGTCCGCGTGTCGCCGCCGGGCAGGTGCTCCTTGGCCGCCTCATGCAGCTGAAGGGAACCGGGCGTGCGTCGCGTATAGCGCCGCCGCACCTCCTCGGCGATGGTCTCGCTGGTCGGCGTCATTGTCACCGTCTCCTTCCGTGATTGTCAGGTGATGGGCCAGATCGCGGACGGCTGTCGCGGGAAAAGCGCGGGAACGAGCGCCCGTCCGATCCGCGTCTGCATTCGACAGTCCGGATAGGCCGGCGCCAGCTGGTCGAACGCGGCGTGGCCGAGCGCCAGCTGGACGAGCATCTGCTCGGGCAGCGACACGTCCGACGCCCGGCGGCTGTGGTCCGGCCACGGCTCGACGCCGTCAAGACGGCCCCGGTCGAACCGCAGCGCCAGGCCGTACGTGTAGCAGTGGAGCCGCAGGTCGCCGGTGAAACCGCGCGCGGCGCCGGCCGAAAGCCGCCGCTCAAGCGCCGGCGCCACCCGGCGCAGGAACGCGGCCATGTCGCCGATCCGGACGAACCACCCCACGTGCGGCGGCGTGCGCGTCAGCGCGTCGCCGAGCGCGTCGTAGGCGGGGTGCTCTTCGCCAAGCCACAGCATGTACCCGGCGCTGCCGGTCGCGCCGGCCAGCTGCCGCAGCACGCTTGGCGCGATCTCAAGCCAGTCGACGTCGGGCGAAAGCTCCAGACGCGACACCGACGCCGTCGGCTCCGGGCACGGAAGCCCTGGAAGCCAGTGGGGGATCGGGAAAGTCGGGATGCCCCCGTAGCCGACGACGACGTACCCGACCAGGCCCGCCGCGAAGTCGATCGAGAAGATCTTGTCGCGGACCATGCTGTCGCGGCCGCGTCCGGTCAGTTCGTACTCCCACTGCCGCCCGTCTCTCGGGCACGAAAGCAGCGAGCGGCGCCGCGCGTGCGCGTCGACGTCCGCGAGCTCCGGGAGGTCCGACTCGTCGGCGAGCCGCAGCCGCACCGGCGCGTCGGTCGGCGGAAGCCGTCGCACGTCGCCGCCGCGACCGGCGCGCTGCGTCAGCGCCATGTGATAGCCGAGCTCGCCGTGGAAGAACATCAGGTCGGTGATCGCCTGCATCAGGTCGCCGCGACGCGCGCTCATGTCGTGCAGCTGTCGCAACAGGCGGTCGACGAGGCCGCGACGGCGGTAGTCGGGGTGCGTGGCCACCAGCTCCACCCGCCCCACTCCAAAGGAGACTCCGGCGTACGACCACCGCTGCGGCACCAGCGTCAGGCTTGACGCCAGGGTTTTGGCGTGTCGGTCCTCCACCACGAGGATCTCTTCGAGACCGACCGTCGGATGCCGGCCGGAGAACAGGTCGCGGGTCCACGCGCCGACCGCGGCGTTCGGCTTGCCTCCGGGGTCGGCGTGGACGCCGGCCTGCAGCTGCGTCAACGCCGACTCGTCGTCCGCCACGGCGTTTCTCAACACCAAGCCGTCGTCGAACTCCATCGGCAGTGACGGAGCGACCGATGATCCGCCCATCTGAAACCCACCTGTCACGATCAGCGTACAGCCGGTGCAAGCCTAGCGGAAAATCCCCAAATCTAAACATTGAAAATGATGCAGTTTGTTTGACTGTGGGCGGCTTGTGGGGAAACGTGCTCAGCCGCGCGCGACCGCAAGGCGGTCGAGATCCACAAGACAGGCCCTAGACCGTGCCGTCGAGGTGATCGCGCATCATGCGCATCATGGCGTTGCGATGCGCGAAGTAGGGTTCGAGGCTGGCGACCCGGGTCAGGCGGACGTCGGCGACGGGCACGCCCTGGGCCTCCACGGCCACGCCCCTTCCGGCGTGCGTCACCGCGGCCAGCCAGTGCGGTTCGTCGCCCCACTTCTCGAAATCGACGGCTTCGCCGTCGATCGGCAATACGATCGGCCGCCCGGGTTCCAACGGGCTGTCGTCGCGCAGCGCGGCGATCGCCTCCTCCCGGCTCGGGCGGGACCCGGCCCGCATCAGGCGGGCCTCGTCGCGCGCGTCGCGCCGGGTGGTGCGCACCTCGACGCGCGCACCGTCGTCTCGATCGTGCGTCAGACTGATGTTCACCAGGCCGTCCATCGGAGAGCGGCTGTGCCGCGACACCTGCAAGCGTCCGTCCCATTCGGCCAGTCCGAAGCAGGAGAACTCTAGGGCCGCGCGGCTCAGCCATTCCTGTTCCCGGTCGTCTTCGCGCAGTATTCGCTCGACAGCGGGACGATCGTCCGGTCCCATGGCGCGCATTCCCAACCTCCCGCGTCGTCAGGCACGGCAACGCATTCACCGTCTCACAACCGAGACGCGTGCGGGGCGTCAGCACAAGCCCCCGGCGACGGAGGCGACCCGAGCGGCGCCACTCGCCACATCGCTCATGCAACATTTCAGCCGTGCGACACCACCGTCAGCGGGTCGCTGAGCAGTTCCTCGAAGGCGCGCTCGGCCGCGCCGATCAGCGGCGCGTCGTCGCCCAGGGCCGGGGTCCGCAGCCGCAGCTGTTCGCGGTGGGCGGGCAACGCTATCGAGTTCAGCCGGGATCGCACGGTCGCCGCCGCGGCCAGGTACACGTCCCGAAGCGTCCCTCCGAACAGGACGACCTCGGGGTTGAAGATGTTGACCAGGTTCGCCACGCCGAAACCCAGCCAGTCGCCGACGTGCCGGATGGCCCGCTGGGCGGCCGCGTCGCCTCGGCGGGCCGCGTCGACGACCTCTAGGACCGCCTCGCGTCCGGCGCGTTCGCTCCGCCCCGCCAGTTCAAGCAGCGCCCGCTCGCCGATCTCGGTTTCCCAGCAGCCGCGGGAGCCGCAGCCGCACTCGCGGCCGCCGGGGTGCACCACCATGTGCCCCACCTCGCCCCCGTATCCGGCGTGGCCGGTCAGCCGCCGCCCGTCGGCGATGATCCCGGCTCGAACGCCCACGTCCGAGTAGATGTAGAGGACATTGGACAGTCCAGCCGCGGCGCCGCGCGTGTGCTCGGCCAGCGCCGACAGATCGGCGACGTTGCGCACCGTGATGGGACGGTTGTCGTCGAGCGCGGACTTCAGGGCCTCGGCGAAGGGCTCGTCCACCCAGCCGGTGTGCGGGCTGAGCCGCACGACTCCGTCGGCGCAGCGGACCATGCCGCAGACAGCCACGCCGCAGCCCAGGTAGACCGCGTCCGTGGGTGCGACCGCGTTCATCTCGTTGACCAGAGCGGCAAGCGGAGCGGCGGTGTCGGCGGCTTCGAGGTCGCGGGCGCGCGGCGCCTCGCGACGGTCCAGGATCGCGCCGCCCAGCCCTACCCGGGCGGCGCGGATCCGGTCCACCTCCACGCTGAGCGCGTAGGTGTGGCAGCGGTCCGGCTCCGGACGAACCACAAGGGAAGGACGGCCCGCCCGGCTGCGGCCCGCCTCGCGCGGCACCTCCTCGCTGACCAGGCCCGCGGCGGCCAGATCGGCGGTCAGCGCCCCGATGGTCGACCGGTTCAACCCCAGGTCGGCGGTGAGCTTGGCGCGCGAGGTGGCGCCGTGCCGGTGGACATGACGCAGCAACGCGCCAAGGTTCTGCCGTCTGATCTCCTCCTGGCTGGGGCTGGAACGGCGCGGCCCGCTCAACGGTTCCCCGTCGCCGCGGCGCGGCGCCTCGACAACGCGTCCACGCCGGCCGCCAGCAGCAGCACGCTGCCGGTCACCACGTACTTCATGCCGGAGCTGAGTCCCATTAGTCCCATGCCGTTGATGATTACAGCGACCACCGTGCCTCCCAGCACCGCGTCCAGGACCCGGCCCTTGCCGCCGAACAGACTGGCGCCGCCGATCACGGCCGCTCCCACCGCGTACAGCAGCACGTCGCTGCCCCCGGTGTTCGGATCGACCGATTTGGCCTGCGACGCCGCCACGATTCCGCCGACGGCGGCCAGCGACGAGCAGATCACGAAGGCCAGGATGCGGACCTTGTCCACGTTGATCCCGGCCCGGCGTGCCGCCTCGCGGTTGCCGCCCACCGCGTACAGGTGGCGGCCGAAGCCGGTGCGGTGCAGGACGAAAGTCCCCACGATCAGCAGGACCGCGATGATCGGCACCACGATCGGCATGCCCTTCAGCGAGGTGATGAGCGTGTTGCGGCTGCGTTCCAGGTTCAGCGCGTACACTGCGGCGCCAAGCAGCACCGCCAGCAGGCCGATCCGGAACGCCACCACCGAAAGCGCGTCGATCGTCAGGCCCCGCGACGCCCGGCTGCGATAGCGCAGCAGCTGGACGACGGCGAAGCCCGCCACCGCGATCACGTACAGCACCCAACCCCACAGCGGCGGTATGTACTCGTTGTTGACGGCGACGACCGTCTCGTTGCGGATCGAGATGCTCGTTCCCTCCTTGAGCAGCATCAGCGCCACGCCCTGAAGAGCCAGGAAGGCCGCCAAGGTGACCACAAAGGAAGGTATGCCCACCTTGGCCACCAGAAGGCCGAGGACCAGTCCGATCATGACACCCGTGGCGATGGCCGCCGAGACGGCCAGGTACCACGGCAGACCGAAAGTGGACAGCGAGATCGCCAGCACCGCCGCGCACACGCCGCTGGCGAACCCGGCCGACAGATCGATCTCGCCGGTCAGCAGCACGAAGACCAGGCCCATCGCGATCAGCGTTACCGCTGCGCCCTGCGTGGTCAGGTTGGCGAAGTTGATGGGGGAGAAGAACGACGGCTGCAGTATGGAGAACACCAGGCACAGGGTCAACAGCCCCGCGACCGCCGGGAGCGCGCCGATGTCGCCGCCGCGCACTCGCGCCAGATAGGACCGCAGCGCGGCCTTGGCTGTGCCGGGCGAGGGCTTGGCCGGGCTTTCGGGCGCACGGTCCAGGACGGTCTGTGAGTTCACGACAGGTCTCCATTCAGGCCGTAGTCGGAGGTGGAATCGCCGTCGGACGGCAGGCCGAGACCGCCGCTGCGCCCAGAGGTGATCAGTTCGACGACCTGGGTGTGGGTGACCGAGGCCGTCTCGACCTGGGCGGCCAGCTGACCCAGGTACAGGGCGGCGATCCGGTCGGAGACGGCGAAGACGTCATTCATGTTGTGCGAGATAAGCACGACCGCCAGTCCGCTGTCGGCAAGCCTGCGCACGAGTTCGAGCACCTGGGCGGTCTGGGCCACGCCGAGCGCCGCGGTCGGCTCGTCCAGGATCACCACTTTGGAGTTCCACAGCACCGCCTTGGCGATCGCGACGGTCTGGCGCTGGCCGCCGGAGAGGCTGGAGACGTGCTGACGCAGGGAGTTCATCGTCCGGACCGAAAGACCCTCCAGGGTCTCGGCGGCCAGCTGTTCCATGGCCGGTTCGTCGAGCACGATGCCTGACCGCTTCTCCCGGCCGAGGAACATGTTCTGGACGACGTCCAGGTTGTCGCACAGCGCCAGATCCTGGTACACCACTTCGATTCCCAGGTCCGCGGCGTCCCTGGGGTTGGAGATGCGGACCGGTTCCTGTTCGAAGAAGAAGGAACCGGCGTCGGCGGAGTGGATGCCGCTGATGCATTTGATGAGTGTGGACTTCCCAGCGCCGTTGTCGCCGACGAGCGCGGTCACCTCTCCGGGGTAGATCAACAGGTCCACGTCATGCAGTACCTGCACCGGTCCGAAACTCTTGTCGATTCCGGAAAGCTCGAGTATGGGTGTCGGCGACACCGTTGCCTCCTGCTGGCTCGTCCGGTGC
>JBOGDN010000308.1:0-4462 GCA_050742995.1 Stackebrandtia sp.
CGGGCCGGTGAACAGCCACGCGTGCGTCATGCCGCCCGAGCCCGACGCGGCCGCGGCGACCGCGTCGCGCAGCACCGCGACGGTGTCCTCCTGGCCGACGAGGTCGTCGAAGACGCTCACGGGGTCGACCCTCCGGTCTGGAAGCTGACCGCCTTGGGGTCGTCGACGCCGGGCGGCGCCTCCGGCGGATTCGGCGCGGCGGCGGGCTCGTCGGCGCCATAGGCGGACCAGGCCTTCGACGGCGGCTCGTCGTCCTCTTCGTCGCGCAGTTCGGGCAGGCTGAGCATGACGCGTTCGTCGATCTTCGCGGCGATGTCCTCGGGATCGCCGGAAGCGTCGACGACCAGGTAGCGTGACGGGTCCTCGGCGGCGATGTCGCGGAACTTGTAGCGCACCTTCTCGTGGAAGTCCAGGGACTCCTGCTCCAGCCGGTCGCCGTCGCCGGCGCGCGTGGCGCGGGAAAGGCCGACGGCCGGGTCGACGTCAAGCAGCACCACCACGTCCGGCTTCAGCCCGGCGGTCGCCCAGTTCGAAAGCCACGCCACCTCGTCGGAGGGCAGCGAGCGTCCGCTTCCCTGGTAGGCCAGGGAGGAGTCGACGTAGCGGTCGGTGATGACGACCGCCCCTCGCTGCAACGCGGGGCGCACCACCTGCGACACGTGCTGGGCGCGGTCGGCGGCGTACAGCAGCGCCTCGGTGCGCGGATGCGGCGACATCTGCGACTGCGGGTCGAGCACAAGCGAGCGAATCCGCGTGCCGAGTTCGGTGGCGCCGGGCTCGCGGGTGAGCACCACGTCGTAGCCGCGCAGCCGCAGCCGGGCCGCCAACTTCACCGCCTGCGTCGACTTGCCGGAGCCTTCGCCGCCTTCGAATGCGACCAGGTAGCCCCCGGCTGTCGGCGACTTGACGGAAAGCGGACGCCCTCGCATCGATCCCCACAGGTCCGCGAGCACCGGAACGCCCCGCTTGTCGTCCATCTGCCGGAAGGCCGCCCAGCCGGCGAAGACGGTCGTCGCCGCGGCCGCCAGCAGCAGCACCCGGCTGAACGAAATCTCTACTGTGAACAGGCCGACGTCGACTTGCCTGGCGTTGCCGAAGCCGCCGAGCGCCGCCGAGGCGGCGACGCTGGCCATCAGCAGCACACGCGCGCCGGTGGCGATGAAGGCGAAGATGCGGCCGCGGACGGCGTCGTCGACCTCGCGGCCCAGCAGAGTGATCCCGGCCAGGAACGCCATGCCCGCGCCGGCGCCGACGATGAGGGTTCCCGCCACCGCCAGCCACAGGTGCGGCGCCACGGCGTTGCAGAACAGACCGACCCCGCCCAGCCCGAGGCTCAGGCCGAACCAGCGTCGCCGCGACAGCTGGCCGACCGCGGCGGGGCCCGCGGCGATTCCCACGCCGAGACCGATGAAGACCGTGGCGAACAGCATCGTGAACGTCGCGTCGCCGCCGCCGAGCGAGGCGGCGTAGAACTTGCCGGTGCCGATGACCACGCCCGCGCCGCCGAAGGCGCCAAGCATGCCGAGGACCAGGCCGCGCACGATCCTGTTGCGGTTGACGTAGCGCCAGCCGTCGGCGAAGTCGCCGAACATGGTCCCCTTCGGCTTCGGGACGTCGGCGGAGGGCTGGGCGACGCGTTTGCTGATCTCGGGCACGGCGAAGAACACCACCGCGGCGGCGGCCAGGAACGTCAGCGCGTTGAGGTAAAGGCCGATGTCGGCGGGCTTCGCCCACGGTCCCAGGCCGGCGAGCGGCGTGCTGAAGCGCTCGAGCAGCGACATGATTCCCGAGGCGAGCACCGGGGCGATGCCGTACGTGGTGATGAGGGCCAGCTGGTTGGCCGACTCCAGGCGCGCGCGGGGCAGCAGGTTGGGAACGGCCGCCTCCTTGGCGGGCATCCACAGCATGGCGACGGCCTCGACGAGGAACGTGGCGACCACGACCCACCCGGCCGCGCCGACCCCGACGCCAGTCCACAGCGCGACCAGCGGCATGGAGGCGAACAGCGCGAAACGCGCCAGGTCGCACATGGCCATGGTGATGCGACGGTCCCAGCGGTCGGCGAAGACGCCGGCCAGCGGGCCCAGGATCATCGACGGCAGCAGTTTGACGACGATGACCGACGAAAACGCCAGGCCCTGGGCGGTGGTGTTGTCGAACTGCGAGGCGGCGAACAGGGAGGCGGCGAGCAGTCCGAGCCAGTCGCCGAGGGCCGAAAGCCCCAACACCATCCACAGACGGCGGAAGGGGCGGATTCGCAACACGGCCTTCAGATCGACAACGCCCGACATGCTTGTAGCCCGCCTTTGCCCTAGGGCTGTGAGGAGCCCGTCCGGAACACCTTCTAAACCAAAACAGCCTATCTACCTTCGCGCCGACTTCACGGGCCCCTGTGCGCATCGGGTCCGCCGATTCGCGAAGACCGTCGCCGCCCGGAGGCCGCTCGCCGCTGACGAGGGTCTTTCACGCAGGCCGTGCACCGAATACGCTGTAAACATGAACGAATCTCATGACAGCGAAGCGCTACGCCGACGCTACGACAAGGCCACCGCCGACCTGGCGCCGCCGTTCGCCGTCGTGGACGCTGAGGCGTTCGACGCCAACGGCGAGCAGCTGCGGCGGCGCGCGGGAGGTATGCCCGTCCGGCTGGCCACGAAGTCGCTGCGCAGCGCCGGGATGATCCGGCGCGCGCTTGCCGTCGAGGGATTTTCCGGAGCGCTGGGCTACGCCCTGTCCGAGGCGCTGTGGCTGGTGCGGCGCGACGTCGTCGACGACGTCGTGGTCGGCTACCCCAGCGCCGACCGCCGCGCCCTCGCCGAACTGATCGCCGACGAGAAGGCCGCGCGGTGCGTCACGCTCATGGTCGACGACGTCGCCCAGCTGGACCTGGTCGACTCGATCGCGCCGCCGACCGGCCGCCCCAGCCTGCGCGTCTGCCTCGACCTGGACGCCAGCTGGCGTCCGCTCGGCGGGCGCTTTCACGTCGGCGTGCGCCGCTCGCCCGTGCACGCCCCGATCGACGCGGTGCGGCTGGCGAAGCGGATCGTCGCGCGTCCGGGCTTCGACCTGGTCGGGATGATGAGCTACGAGGCGCAGATTTCCGGGGTCGGACAGCAGGCCGGTCTGCGGTCGCCGGCGGTGCGGTTCGTGCAGCACAGGTCGTTCGCGGAGCTGCGCCGGCGCCGCGGCGCGGCGGTCGCGGCGGTGCGGCAGCTGGCCGACTTGGAGTTCGTCAACGGCGGCGGCACCGGGAGCCTGTCGGTCACCGCGCTGGACGAGTCGGTCACCGAGCTGACCGCCGGAAGCGGCTTCTACGCGCCGGCGCTTTTCGACGGCTACGACGCCTTCAAGCTGCGCCCGGCCGCGGCGTTCGCCCTGTCGGTGACGCGACGCCCGGCGCCCGACGTGGCCACTTTGCACGGAGGCGGCTGGCCCGCCTCAGGGGAGGCCGGCGCCTCGCGGCTGCCCCGCCCCTGGCTGCCGGAAGGACTGGAGCTTTTGGCCGCGGAGGGCGCCGGCGAGGTGCAGACGCCGGTGACCGGCGCGCCAGCGCGCGACCTGCGCGTCGGCGACCGCGTGTGGTTCCGCCACGCCAAGGCCGGCGAGCTCGCCGAGCGCGTCGCCGAGCTCCACCTGATCAGCGGCGACGAGGTGACGGACGTCGTGGCGACCTACCGCGGCGAGGGCCAAGCGTTCCTGTGAGGCGGTTACGGGCCGTTCGGGCGAACTTGCGAAAAGTTGTCCACAACCGGCCGGTTCTCCGCAGGGCTGATTCGCCGGTTTGTTGGGAGCGTTCCCAGATCTATAGGCTGAAGCCATTGGGGAGGAGGATGGAGGCCCCCGCGCGGGCGCGGCGGGCCGGTTGGTGCGGGCCGGCTTCGCGTGCGGGTCAGTCGGAGTCGGGGCGCAGGTGTTCGAAGGCGGCGAGGTTTCGCGTCGATTCGCCGCGGGAGAGCCGCCAGGCCCATTCCCTTCGGATCGACGAGGCGAAGCCGACCTCCAGGACCAGGTCGAAGATTTCGTCGGCGTAGGTGAGCACGGCGCCGAGCAGGCGGTCGATTTCAGCTGCGTCGATCGAGGCCAGGGGCGCCCGCCCCATCAGGTAGACGTCGCCGGCGTCGTCGATCGCGAAGGCGACCCCGTACAGCTGGGCGTTGCGGCGCAGCAGCAGCCGCCACACCTGCTCGGCGTTTTCCTCCGGGCAGCGCACCACGAACGCCTCGACGCGCAGCGCGTGATCCTCGACGATCAGATTGCACAGCGTCTTCAGCTTGTGCGTCCCCGGAAGCGTCACCACATAGGACTTGTCGCCGGTGTGCTCCCAGTCGACGCCCAAGCCCTCAAGCAGCTCCTCCATGCCGTCCAACGCTAGCCGTCGGCCGCGGCGCGGCGGCGCTCAGCTGGTGCAGCCGGCCGCGTGGCGCGACGTCGCGCGCCTGCGCGCGGCGGCCTTGCGGTAGGT
>JBOGDN010000309.1:0-4559 GCA_050742995.1 Stackebrandtia sp.
GCGCCGGAGACGTCGTACAGGTCGATCGCGTCGAGACAGCGGCTGATCGCGCGCAGGATTTCCCAGCGCCGCGGCTGGTCCAACGGCAGCTCGTGCATGAGTTCGCCGAGCACGTCCAGGTCCTGGACGAGCTCCCACACCGTGGCGTCGAAGACGGCCAGCTCGGCCTTCACCAGCCGGTACAGCGGCTCGTCGCCGGCGGTTTCCGGGTCGCCCAGGTACGTCACCGGGGGGTGGATCTCCGGATTGGACGCGGCTTCGACGTAGAAGAGCACGTCTTCGCCGCCGGCTGCGGGCGTTTCGATCGGCAGCCATTTGTTGTAGGGGTGCAGGCCCTTGACGGCCGTGCCGTCGGGCAGGTACATCAGGCCTTCGGCGGAGAAGCCGGGCCGGTCGTCGAATCCCAGGTCGACGACGGCTTCGACGCGTTCGCCGGCCCATTCGGCGGGCACTCGTCCGGCGAACCTGAACCAGCTGGTGCCCCACGGGCGGCCCCACGCCTCGCCGACGGCGGCCGGGCCGTACTGCGCGGCCACGCCCTGCGCCGGCGCGACCGGCTCGCCGGGAGCGTGCCATGCCTCGACTGTCAGCGGCGCGGTTCGGCTGTAGACAGCGGGACGTATCCGCTCCCGCAGCACCCGCGCGAGCCGGTCCTCGGTCAACTTCCGATCGTCGTGCATGGCGGCGGGCTCCTCAACAGCTTGATCGACGCGACGCCGGTCCCGCGGCCGAGGGGCCGCCGTCGCCGGGCGCCCAGTATCTCCCCGGAACCGCCGCCGACTCCGGCGGGCGCCGATCAAGCGAGATCGCGTCGAAGCGATCGCCATGCGTTCACGCGCCGACGCGGCCGGTCAGAAGATGTTGGCGCCCGCCAAAGCGAGGACCAGCACGACCGCGCCCGCGATCAGCGCGACGACCAGGTAGGCGACTAGGACGCCGAAGAAGCCGAAGAAGCCGGCCTTGAAAGCGGTGCCGCCGGAAATGGTGACTTCTTGACGATGATTTGGGGCTGAGTAAGTCATGAGCCGACCATATGTCCGCACGTGGTTACACGCACTCCCCTGTTCGTGCCAGGGGAGGCTCGGCTGCGGAACCCTTCCGTCGCGCAGAGCATTAAGTTGGAGACCGTGACAATTACGTCGGCGCCGGCGCCCTCAGACGTGCTTCCCGGCTGGAATCTGGGCGCCGTCGAGTCGGTGCGTCGGGTGCCGACCGGGCTGATGAACCGCAGCTGGCGGGTGAAGTCCGGCTCCGGCCAGTACATGCTGAAGCTGTTTTTGGACGTGCGGGGGCAGCAGCTGGCGTTCCAGTTCTGGGTGCTGCGCGCCCTGGCCGACGCCGGCGTCCCCGTGGTGCTGCCGGTGCCGAGCGTGCGCGGCAGCGACACCATGATCGTCGGCGGGCACGAGTTCGGGGTGTTTCGCTGGCTGACCGGCCGGCACCGCTCCGGGCTGTCCATGAGCCTGCGGCGCTGCCGGGAGCTGGGCGGCGTGCTCGGCAGGATCCACCTCACCTTGCGGCACGCCGCTCCCACGCCGCGCGAGCCCTATCACCAGCCGTCGATTCCGGCCGAAGAGGCGCTGCGACGCGTCGACCAGCTGCTCGACCTCGTCGACTCCCGCCACGGCGGCGTGGCCTTCGACGCGCTCGCCGAGCGCACGCTGCGGATGAAACGCGGCATGCTCGCCAAGTTGGCGCACCGCCGCCCGCCCGACGTGCCGGTGATGGCCGCCGGCTACCTGCACGGCGATCTGCACCCGCACAACGTGCTGCTCGACTTCGACGACCGGGTGCTCGCCGTCCTGGACTGGGACCGGCTGCGCGTCGGCCCCTACAGCAAGGAGCTGACGCGGGCGGCGGCGTTCTTCTTCACCTACGGCGACGAGCGGGGAATCGACCTGAACCGGGCGGCGGAGTTCGTCCGCGGCTACCGCGAGGTGTTCGATCTGGGTTCGCCCGAGATCGCCATCGCGCTGCACCGGCTGTGGTGGGAGCGGCTGGCCGACAACTGGGTCATCGAATGGCACTACCTGCGCCGCAACCAGGCCTGCGACCACCTGCTGCCGGGGCAGACGGCGCTGGTGAAGTGGTGGACGGCCAATTTCGACGAAGTGATGCGCACGCTGACGCGTTGACTGGACTCTCAAGGGGTATGTCACTCTGGGAAACATGTCCAAGCTTCCTGTCGTTCACCTCACCGGCGCCCCCGCCGAGCGCGGTCGGCAGCACGGCGCCGCGCTCGCCGACCGCATTGCATCCAATGTAGAGCTCTACAGCTTCCGCATGCGCGACGACGCCGGATTGAGCCAGTCGGACATCGACGAGCGCGTCAACCTGTACCTCGACGTCTTCAAACGGCTCGACCCCGACTACGTGCGCACGATGGAGGGCATCGCCGAAGGCAGCGGCCAGTCCTTCGCCGACATCGTGATGCTCAACGCCAGATTCGAGCTGCTCTACAGCGCGTGGAGCGCCGACGGCGTCACCGACGCGCCGACAGAGTGCACCGCGTTCGGCGCACCGAGGTCGGCGGCGGCCGACGGCAAGCAGTGGATCGGCCAGAACTGGGACTGGTTCCCCTCCGTGGCCGGCGGACTGCTTGCCTGGCGCGACGGCGACCTGACGACCCTGGCCTACACCGAGGCCGGCATCGCCGGCGCCAAGATCGGACTCAACTCGGCGGGCGTTGGACTGTGCGTCAACGGCCTGGGCTGCGACTCCGACGACTGGCGCATCGGCGGCATGCCGTTCCACATGCGCACCGGCCGCATCCTGAACTCGCGCGGCCTGACCGAGGCCGTGGCGCACGCCAGCGTCGACCGACCGTCCTGTTCGGCCAACTTTCTCATCGGCGCGGCCCGCGGCGGCGTGGTCGACGTGGAGACGTCGCCAGCGGGCTCGAGACGGCTCAGCCCGCAGTCGGGCCGGATCATGACGCACGCCAACCACTTCGTCGATCCGTCCGTCCTGGGCGTCACGCAGACCCACCGCGCCCACCCGATCACGACCTTCCGCCGCGCCGAGCGACTCGAGACGCTGCTCAACGCGTCCGACGCCTTGACCCCGCAGGACGTCGGCGACTCGCTTCGCGACCACGACGGGGGAATCCTCGGCCTGTGCCGCCACCCCGACCCGGACACCCCGAAGGCACGCCAAATCCACACCGCCTTCTCGGTGATGCTCAACCTGGACAACGGCGAGATGACCTACACCGAGGGCCCGCCCTGCGAGTCGGAATACACCACGATCAGCCTGTCCGACGTCGCCCCCGCCCTCAACTGACGCCGTTGGTTATGGGCCGCTGATCGAAGCAGTCTCACCCTTCGGAGTCAGCGTCGGCCTGCCATCGCACGCAGGTCGGGCGTTGTCCGCCTGAGGTGAGGAATTCGGCGGCGGCTTGGCGCACTTCCTCGATAGGGATCAGCGAGTCCGTGGGGAAAGAATGCGGGGTTCTGTAGTAGGCGAATTCCATGACCTCGTAATCGGTGGGCTCACCTTGAGAGAACCACACGTGTGCGCTGCTTGAGTATCTGAGAGCGCCTTGCTCGTCCTTGGAGGCCGCTGCCAGTTCCATTAGGACGTCATGTCCATCGGAGTCTGTGATGACCATCTGCATGATGCTCAAGTAATGCTCGTCGGTGATGAACGCATCCAGCGCCGCGCGCAGCTCGTCCTCTGTGGTGGCTGTCAGCCCTTGGTCTCCGTGGCCGGGCTCGTACCACATCCTGACTGTCGTCATCGCGTGTTTCTCCCTGTGAAACTCCGGCTCCCGCCGGGCCAATGGATGGTGAGTCTAGATCCCGGCGCAAGCATGCGTCCTAGCAGTGAGTCGCAACCGTAGGCGCCTTTACACGGACCATCGGGATGGTTGATCACGAACGTCTCCTCGGTGCGTCCAGTGCGGCGCATGAACGCGGCAAACTTCATCTCCGCATGCGACAGCGCCATCGGCAGTGGTCGTTCACCGTTCGAGTCGACGTGTTCTTTGCCAGACTCGTTTAGCGCGCTCGGCGTGTTCGTCGCTGCTGCCGCTGACCCATTCGGTCAGCCCTTCCTCGCCACCGGCCCATCGGCCGTGTGTCTTGGGAATCGCTTCGCCGAGCTTGCGTTCGCTTCGCGGTTTCATTACCGGCATCTGATCGAGGTGCGGCTGTGGGTCGAACCGCCGCGCTTCGCGCGGCGTCGCGCCGGAGGCGGCGCCAGCGGTTAAACCCCCGCCCTTTTCGGCAATGACTGCGGACTTGGCTTCGGCGCAGGCGGATTTGAACGCTGCGAGGTGCGGTTTGAGTTCCTCGATTTGGCGTTCTACGGCACGCATGCGGCGTGCTGAGCCTTCGAGGCCCCAGGCTTCAACCTGGGCAGACACCTCGCCGCTCGTGGATTTGGCGGAATCTGTGGCTGCCTCGCTTTCGGCGGCTTTCTCAAGGCACGCGTCGAGAGCGGTGATGAGATCATCCAGGCTGATCATCAGCCGAGGCTAGCGGCAGACAGGGGCGGCGTGCGTCGGAGAAACGACAAATGCAGCGCCAAACAGCGTGTTCGGCCCGGCGGCGCCGGGC
>JBOGDN010000310.1:0-1853 GCA_050742995.1 Stackebrandtia sp.
GGCCGCGGCGGCGCGCTGCTCGGCCGCGGAGATCCGTTCCGCCGTCGCGTCGGCGGCTTCGCGCCTTTGCTCGTGAGCTTCGGCCCGCGTCACCAGCTCGATCCAGCCCGGCGGACGCAGCAGGTACGCCAGCGCGGCGACCTCGACGGCGTCGGCGGTCTCGGGGACGTCTCCAGAGACGACGGACTCGATCAGCGACGACTCCGCCTTGCGCGCCAACTCGGCGACGTGCTGGCGGAACACCGCGTTTTCGACCAGTTCGACGCGCAGCGGTCCTTCGGCGAGCTTGGCCCGCCGCGCCGGAGCGAAACGCGCGAAACGGCGCAGCCGCGCAGGCAGATCGGCGGGTTTGATCGCGGGCAAAGCGGCCGCGGCCGCCGGGATGAGGTGCCGCCAGGCGCCCTCGGGCAGTTCCGGTTCGTTTCCGTCGCGGCCTTCGGCTTCGAGGTCTCGGGGTTCGGGGGCCGAGCCTCCCGCCGCGGCGTTCACGACTCGGCCGGCGCGGGTGTACGCGTCGCCGGGGAGCTGGTCAAACCGGCACGACGACCGGCTGCGGCCGTCGCTGAGGCGACTCTCCCGGCGGCGGCGCTGCGCTTTGCAAACCGAGCCGGCATATGCCAAGTCTGCCACCGAAGTCGGTTTTTGCGTGCCCCACCCGGTCAGCGAGGCGGCGAACACGCAGAATATTTCGGTGATGTCTGTGTTGCGCAACCCGCCGACGATCGTCTTTCTGGTGCTGCTCGGCGTGCTCGCCGTCGTCGCCTTCTGGCTGGTGCCGTGGGGTCAGCCGGTGCCCACGCGTGCGGCTCAGGCCGACGCCGTCGCAGGTCTGGACGCCGCGACCGTGGCGCGGGGGAAGGAGTTCGCCTCCGCGTTGCGTCCCGGAAGCTACCTGTCGCTCGGCGTGGGGCTGCTGGCCGCGCTGTTGCTGGGCCTGACACCCGTCGGCGCGAAACTCGTGGCGGCGTGCGGCAAGCCCCTCGGCGGGCACTGGCTGGCCGAGGCCGTGTTCGGCGGGCTGGCCGTGGTGCTCGCCGCGCAGCTGGTCACCCTGCCGCTTTCGGCCTGGCGGCAGTCGATCATGGCGCGCTACGGCATGTCGACGCAGAGCTGGGGCGGCTGGGCGCTCGACGTGGCCAAGTCCTACGCCGTCGTCGTGGTGCTTTCCGGCCTGGCGCTTGCCGCCTTCTACACGGTGGTGCGGCTGTCCCCGAAGCTGTGGTGGGCGTGGGCGGCCGCCGGAGGCGCGTGCCTGGTGATCCTCATGTCGGCGGTGTACCCGGTGCTCGTCGCGCCGGTGTTCAACAAGTTCACCCCCATGGAGGACGGGCCGCTGCGCGCCGAGCTCATGACCCTCGCCGACCAGGCGGGAGTCCCCGTCGACGACGTCCTGGTCGCCGACGCGTCCCGGCGCACCACCGCCGTCAACGCCTACGTCGCCGGCCTGGGACCCACGCGCCGCATCGTCGTCTATGACACGCTGCTCGAGCAGCCCGACGACGAAGTGGCCATGGTCGCCGCCCACGAGCTGGGCCACGCCAAGTACAACGACGTGTGGGTCGGCACGTCGCTCGCGGCGCTGGGGACCGCGGCGACGGTGTGTTTCGTCGCCGCGCTGGGCTCGGGATCGGGGCTGCTGCGGCGGGCCGGGGTCGACGGCGTCGCGTCTCCGCGTGCGATCGCGCTTATCCTCGCTGTTGTGGCGGTAATCGGCCTGGCGACCATGCCGGTGCAGAACCTGATATCGCGGCAGATCGAGATCCGCGCCGACACGCACGCGCTCGAGCTGACCCAGGACCCGGAAACGTTCGCCGCCATGCAGGCCAACCTGTCGGCCGCGAACCTCTCCGACG
>JBOGDN010000311.1:0-6396 GCA_050742995.1 Stackebrandtia sp.
TCGGGCGCCACGGTCAGCTGGCGCGCGCCCCAGCCGCGACGCCGCGCTGCAGTACGTGCGCAAGATCAGCGGGTCCGCGCATCCGGCCGCGGCCAACCAGGCCGCCTTCGACCGCGCGGTCGACGCGGTGGCGCTGGCAACGTCCGAGCTGCTCGATTCGCTGACGACCACGGCCCCGCCGCGCTCGCGCGAAGCCGACGCCGAGCGCGCCAAGGAGCGCTCCCGGCGTCGTTTCGGCGCGGAGTAGTCAGGCCACGGCGAAGTACTGGTTCGGCCAGGCGGTTTCGGCGTCGAGCTGCCTGGCGGCGTGGTGCGCCCAGTGCGGGTCGCGCAGGAGCGCGCGTCCGAGGAACACCGCGTCCGCCTCTGAGGAGGAGACGATGTGCTCGGCCTGCCGCGGTTCGGTGATCATGCCGACGGCGCCCGCGGCCAGGTCGGTCTCCCGCTTCACTCTGGCCGCGAAGGGAACCTGGTAGCCGGGGCCGACCGGAATCTTCGCCCCCGCGGAGTTGCCCCCGGAGGAGACGTCGAGGAGATCGACGCCGTGCGACAGCAGCTCCTTGGAAAGGCGCACGGTGTCGTCGCCGGTCCAGCCTTCGCGCGGGTCCTGGGGATTCTCGTCGACCCAGTCGGTGGCGGAGACCCGGAAGAACACCGGGAGATCCTCGGGCCACACCTCGCGGACGGCGTCGACGACCTCAAGCGCCAGCCGGGTGCGATTGGCGAACGAACCGCCGTAGTCGTCGGTGCGGCGGTTGCTGAGCGGGGAGAGGAAATTGCCGATGAGATAGCCGTGGGCGCCGTGGATCTCGACCACCTGATACCCGGCGGCCAGCGCCCGGCGCGCGGCCGCGGCGAAGTCGTCGACGACCTTGCGGATCTCGTCGACCGACAACTCGTGGGGAACGGGGTGGTCGTCGTCGTAGGCCAGCGGGCTGGGACCGACCGGAGTCCAGCCGCCCTCGTCGAAGGCGAGCGGGCGGTCGCCGAGCCAGGGCTCGTTGGTGGCGGCCTTGCGGCCGGCGTGGGCGAGCTGGACGCCGGTCGCGGCGCCGTGTTGCTTCACAAAGCGCGCGATCCGCGCGTGAGCGTCCTGCTGCCGCTGAGTCCACAGGCCGAGGTCGGCCGTGCTGATGCGTCCTTCGGGCGAGACCCCGGTGGCCTCGGTCATGATCAGCCCGGCGCCGCCGACGGCGCGGCTTGCCAGATGCTGCAAATGCCAGTCGGTCGGGGCGCCGACGTCCGGACCGGAGTCCGCGGCGGAGTACTGGCACATCGGCGACATCCAGACTCGGTTTCTGATCGTGAGAGATCGCAGTGTGATCGGCGTGAAAAGCGCGCTCATCGCACAACTCCTGAGAGGTTCTCGGGGACTCCATGCTTAGTACGAAAGGCATCGTATCACGATGATCGTCGTACTACGAAACCTGTAGTACGATGGGGCGCGTCCAGAGGGAGGGACCGTCGTGCCGCAACAGGATGCCGTTCGCGAGCTGAACCATCCCGCCCGCGAGGAGATCCGGCTGGAGGCGGTGCTGCACGCGCTGTCCGATCGGACCAGGCTGCACATCGCGCACAAGCTCGACACGCTCGGCAGGGAAGTCGCGTGTTCGGTGATCGACCTGGCCGTCAGCAAGTCCACGACAACGCATCACTACCGTGTGTTGCGGGAGGCCGGCGTGATCCGGCAGACGTACCGGGGCACCTCGAAGCTGAACGGACTGCGCCGCGCCGATCTCGACGAGCGCTTCCCCGGTCTGCTGGACGCCGTGCTCAGCGCGGTCGCCGAGTGTCCGGACCGCGACGAGTGATCAGCCCTGGCTGACCGTGCGCAGCGCCTTGAGGGCGTGCGCGATCGCGCCTTGGTCGGCGCTGCCGCGTCGTACGCACGCGAAGATCCGCCGTGTGGGCTGCACCTCGCCGCTGATCGGGACGCGCACGACGCGGTGGTCGGCGGGAACCGGCCACATGTGCGGCATCAAGCCGACGCCGAATCCGCACGACACCAGCCCGGACAGCGAAAAGGGGTCCGCGGCCTCATGCTCGACGCGCGGAACGAAGCCCGCCCGGGCCGTCGAGCTGAACAGCATCTGTTGCGCGTCGAGGCAGTTGGGCATGCTGATCCACGCCTCGTGCGCCGCCTCGGACAGCTCGACGCTTTCTTTGCCGGCCCACCGGTGGTCTGCGGGGACGAGCAGGTCCTGCGGGTCGTCGGTCAGCAGCTCCTGCTCGAAACGCGGGTCGTCGAGCGACGGCGCGTCCGCGCCGGGGATCACCACCGCGATGTCGACGGCCTCGGCCAGCAGCAGCCGGAAGCATTCGGCGCTTTCCTCCGCGCTCATGTGCACCTTCAGCCGGGGATGCGAGTCGCGCAGCAGCGCCGCGGCCGGCGCCGCCAGCGCGGCTACGGCCGAGGAGATGCCGCACAGCCGCAGCTCGCCGACGTCGCCTTGCCGGTACGCCTCCAGGTCACACCGTGCGCGCTCCCACTGCGCGTGCAGCACGTCGGCGTGTTCGAGCAGGATATGGGCCGCCGGCGTCAGGCGCACCCGCCGCCCGTCGGCTTCGAGCAGCGGCGCCCCGACGTCCTTGGCCAGCTGTCGCAGCTGTTGCGAGACCGTCGACGGCGTCAGGTGCATGGCGTAAGCCGCGGACGTGACCGTGCCGTGAGCGCACAGCGCCCGCAGCGTCTGCAGCCGATGATCAATCATTCGGAATCACCACATGATACGTTGTGGAAACTTTCGTTGTTTCCGAATGATATCCGACCAAGACTGGCGGCATGAACACGCCAAAAGAACTCGATCCCGACCACTGCCCCCTGTGCGCCCTGCGGATGACCGAGGTGCTCGAGATGGTCTCGCGACACCGCACCACCCGTGGCGTCGTGGTCTACGCGCGCTGCGCCTGCGGCCGCCTTTCCGTGTGGCTGGAGTCGGCGACAGTCGAAGCGCGGCCGATCACGCACCCGCGCCCCGCGAAGAAGGCGCCGACTCGGCGAGCCCGCTGTGCGCGTTGACGTCGTCGGCCCGCGCGATCAAGCGAGCTGGGACATGACGTCGTTGATCGTGTCGATCGAGACGTTCAGCAGCACTTCTTCGGGCACGTTTTCGTCGCTGGTGATGTTGAATCCGGCCTGCACCACCATGTTCCCGTTGCGCGCCACGATCGCCGCGTCGACGCCGTCGTCGCGGCGCTTCGCGAAACCGACGGCCTCTTCCGTAAGCCCGCTCACCTCAACGGGCTCGTAATCGGTGGACGTGAACGCCTCGGCCGCGAGTTCTCGGGTGCGGGCGGCGTCTTCGGCGCCGGGTTCGACGATGACGCGGACGTCGAATCTGCCGTAGCTGTCGCCGGGCGACTCGCCGCCGTCGTGTTCCAGCGTCAACGTGCACGTCGCGTGGCCGAAACCTTCGCCGCCGATGACGTCGCCCGAGGGCTCGTCCACCACGTCGAGTACCGCGTCGACGCGCTCGGGATCCACGTACCGGCACAGATCTTGTCCGTCGGAGACCGGCAGCACGTACTCCACGCCGCTTTCGGCGACCGGCACGGTCGGCTTGTAGGACTGCGGGAACAGCTCGGGGTCGGGCTTGTCGCCGAGGGATCCACCCAGGACGAACCACATGGCCGCCCCGACGCACAGCAACAGGACCCCGAGAAACGCCAAGGTGCCGTACAGCCGTCCCCTGCCGCGGGCGGGCTGCGGGGGAACGTCCTCGATCACTGCGTCTCCTGTGTCGGTCCTGATTGCCGGGCTGCCGGGCGGAGTTTAGTCGGATCGCGCCAAAGATGCGGTCAAACGTCACAGCGGCGGCTCGAAATCCTCCCGATCGAGGTGGGCGAGGTCAGGCATCTTGGGTCGGTGCTCGTCCGGCATTTCCCGCACCAGTCCGAGGTCTTCGCCAAGCAGCTCCGCAAGCCGCTCTTCGACGGTTTCCCTCACCGTCCACAAGTCCTCATGCGCCTTGATCATGGAGTCGACGACCTCCATGACGTCGCCGCCGCCCAGTTTCTGCTGCTCATACGCCATGATGCTGTTGGCGATGTCGACACCGCCCGACACCACCGAAGCGGCGACGCCCGCGGGGTTCCCGCCGGCGCCCGAGCCGATCATCGAGACGACGTTGCTCACCACGCTCAGCGCCAGCGCCGTCTCCCCGCTGTTTTCGAGCCCGTCGAGGGCCGCTTCGGTCTCGCGGCCGATGCCGACGATGTCGCGACGGGACGACGTCAACATCTCCCTGACGACGTCCAGGCTCTTCGAAAGCTCCTCGACGAGCTGCAGCTGATTCGTCTTGATCTGCGGCAGCGGCTGTAGGAATTCCGTCGTGAAGCTCTCTGCGGCCCTGCCCTCCCAGTCCTGTACATAACCCTTGACGGTGTCGACGGCTTCGGGGGCAGAGTGCTTCAGGGTGGCTCGCACGTTCGTCAGCTGGCCTTGCATGCTTTCGATGCGGTCGGGGTCGCGCTGCGCGTACATTTCGAACATCGGCACGATGTAGCCGAAGGCGTCTCGCACGGCGCCTTCGAAGTCCGGATGGAACGCCGCCGGTCCGCCGCCCTCCAGCTCCATCCACTTCTCGACGGCCTTGTCGCGGACCGCTTCGCCCGTGGACGTGATGTCGGCGTCAGATGTCGTCATTGAACAGTCTCCTTTAGTCTTCCGCGAGGGGGTCGACGGGCTCGGGGCGGGGGCTTTCGGCCGGGACTTCGCCGCCCGGGATGCCTATGGGTCCGCTGCCGGGGAAGCCGCCGACGCGAGGCGCCAGGTCGACGCCGCGCGTGCGAATCGGCGGGTCGGCGTCGTGCGGGTCGCCGGGGTACCTCACCTGCGGCACCTCGGGAATGTCGTCGAGGCTTTCGCTGCCGCGCGCCAGCGCGGCGGCGGCCTCCTCGTCGGTCTCGGCGTAGCCGAGGGCGATCCCCTCCAAGCCGGCGCCGGCGACGACGAGCGCGAGCGCGGTGTCGGCCATGAATCGCTGCAGCTCGTCGCGCAGCGCCTTCCAGTTGGCGTACGTCGCGCCGAGCACCTCGCCGTCCTCCACGCTCGCGGAGATCGCGCCGACGCCCAGCAGGTTGGAGGGCGAAGGCGAACGCCAGTCGGTGCGTCCGAATTCGATGGTTCGCCCTTCGTCGAAGCCTTCCTTCTCGCGCCAGCTGGTGTTGTGGACGTGCCTGTTGGCCTGGGCGTATATGGCGGCCGCCTCGGGAAGGGCGTTGCGCCCGGCCCACCGCAGCCTGCGGAGCTCGGCGCCGAGCTTCTCTCCGGAGATCGTCACGGTTTCACCTCGTCGCCGCTTCAAGTCGGTCGAATTGGTAGATCTGTTTGGCGGCGGCGACGACCGCTTCGGCGTGCTGGACGCGGGCGGCGTCGACCGCCAGATTCAGCGCCTCGCACAGCGCCGCCTCGTCAAGCCGCGTCAGCGCCTCGGGCGCGATTCGGACTCCGGCGCGCGTGTCGCCCTCCCACACCACGGTCACCAGGCCGCGGGCGGCCGTGCCTTCGGCGCGAATGTCGCGCACCGCTTGCCGAAACCGGCGGCGGCGATCCGCGATCTTCGGGTTGCGGCGCCTGAGCTCGGCGGCGGCGTCGCCGTGCAGCGGCTCCGCCCGCACCGCTCCGCGGGCGGTTTCGACGCCCTTCGAGACGCCTTCGAGGGCGCCCGCGAGGGCCGCCTCGACCTCGCCGGCCAGCTGCCGCGCGCTGAGGCCCGCGATCCCGCGGCTGCCGAACTCCACGCGAATCCCGTCGCCGCGGCTGGTCCGCACCTTGACGACGCGGCCCGGAGAGACGGCGTTGACGACCAGCTTGTTCAGTCGATCTGTGAACACTCCCACAATTAACTCCAGTTTGGATGGTTGAATGTGCCGCAGGCGCGAACGGACACGTCGCCTGCGCTGTGGACGTCGTGCGCGGCGACATTAAGGTGGGAACTCGTCGGGGGCCTAACGCCGAGCTTTTGGAAAACTTGCGCGGCCTGACCTGCGACTGGATGATGTGCTCGACGGCGAGTTTCGCATCGCTCGAGGGAGGGTCTTGTGTTGGTGCGGCTGCTTGGCGGCGTCGAGGTCGCCGCGGCGGACGGGTGGACCCGCGCCGGTCCGCCCAAGCGCGCCTGCGTGCTGGCGGCGCTGGCGCTGTCGGCGAACGCTCCGGTGTCGCTGGAAGAGCTCATCACTCGCGTGTGGGGCTATGACCCGCCGGAGTCGGCCATCACCGTGCTTTACGGCCACATGACCTGGCTTCGCACGCTGCTGCGCGGCTGCGAGGGCGCCGAGATCCGCAGGTCGACCGGGGGCGGCTACCTGCTGGAAATCGACGCCGAGCGGATAGACCTCCATGCCGCACGCGCGCTGGCGACCCGGGCGCGCGCCCACGCCGCGTCCGGACGC
>JBOGDN010000312.1:0-3183 GCA_050742995.1 Stackebrandtia sp.
TGGTCAGGGTGCGACCGTCGAGCTCCCACTTCTTGCGCCCGCCGTCGAGCAGCCTGACGCCACGGTGACCGTAGAGCTTGAAATACCAGTAGGCATAGGCGGCGAACCAGTTGTTGTTGCCGCCGTATAGAACGACGGTGTCGTCGTTGGCCACGCCGCGCTGCGAGAGCAGGGCTGAGAACTGTTCGCGGTCGACGAAGTCTCGGCGCACCTGGTCCTGCAGGTCTTGTTTCCAGTCCAGTTTGACCGCACCGGGGATGTGGCCGGAGTCGTAGGCGGTCGTGTCCTCGTCGACCTCGACGAACACCACCTTGTCGGTTTCGAGGTTGTCTTGGGCCCAGTCGGCGGAGACCAGGACGTTTTCACGGCTCATGCGTATATCTCCTGTAGATTTTCGGTGGTTTCGGGTCGAAGCGAGGCGACCGCGCGCATGCCGTGACGCGCTTAAAATGCCCACACAGGAAATAGCCGCAGGGTTTTGAGCCGGAAATCAGCGAACGCTCTCGCCTGCTTCACCTCGTGGCACGTCAAGCCGCATCGCGGCTTGTGCACGTGGGGCCGCCCGTCAGGGGCGACAGAGACTGGCGGCGATCCGGCAGAAATCGATCGCGCGCCGCTTGGTGAGCAGAAGCGTGCGCATGGTGTGAAGGCTAACAGGTGTCGACCGACGCCGCTACCGACGGCGATCTGTCTCACATCTATTGGTATTCGGAAGCCTCGGGTTCGTCCCAGTCGCAGATCTTCCACGACTCCGACTCCCAGGTGAGACTCACGACGATGTCGGCGGAAAGCCCGGTGTTCGTGTGTTCCACAGTGACCTCGGCTGAGGAGTGCTCCTCGACGATGTTCTCGTCGGTGGCCTCATATGTGGACACGTTGACGACCTCCCACAGGCCTTCCCAGTCGGAGTCGCTCACCGACTCGAAGTAGTCGCGCTGGACATCGCACAGGTACTCCATCATGGCGTCGGGGTCGTTGGCCGACATGCTGTCGTAGTAGGCCGTGACGACCTCGGTGGGAGTCTCCTCCGATACTTCTTCCTCTTCCCCGCCGCCTCCGCCGCCGCCGGAGCTGCCGCCGTTTCCGCTTCCGCCCTCGTCGTCTTTGTCAAGCAGGAACACCGCTCCCACGCCGACCGCCACGACCAGAAGCAGAGCAAGCCCCAGCCCGACGAAGAGCCCGGCCGAGGACTTTTTCACCGGCTGGCCGTAGGCGGGGTAGCCCTGAGGCGCTCCGGGAGGCGGCATGCCGGGATGGCCCGGCGGCGTCGGCCAGCCGGAGTCCGGACCCTGCTGCGTGTACTGCGGCGCGGGGGAGGCGGGCACGCCCGAGGCGGGGTTGTAGGGCGAGTCGGGGTAGGCGTAGACGTCCGGCGGGTACTGCTGCTGCGGATCGTAGCCGCCGGGCTGTTGCGGATAACCTGGCTGCGGCTGCTGCGGGTATCCGCCGTTCGGGTCCTGCCACCCGTGTGGATCCTGGGGCCCATGACCGTAGCCGGAGTTGTGGTCCGGGTAACCGCTCGGCGGTGGGTAAGTCACGGCATTCCTTCAGACGAGAGGTGTCAGACGGCCTGTTCGCACTGTACCTCTCATGTCCCACCCCGTCTGACCTCGAACGACGTTCGGCGGCCGCCGCCTCTTGGCCGGCAGCCTGGGTGGTAAGCCCCCTCCCCTAATTTCAAGCCTAGTCGCCAGGTGTGACATTTCGATGTTCATCGATGCCCCCAGCGCGAACCTCAGTCGCGCGCGGCCCGCCGTCGCCGCAGCAGGAAGATCGCGCCGGCGCCGAGCGCCGCCAGCGCCGCGGCCGCCGCCAGCACCGGACCCCACCCGAGTTCGGAGTCGGACGCGGCGTCGCCGGCCTCGTCTGTCTCCTCGGGTTTTTGCGTCTGCGCGGCGTCGCTCTCGGTCTGGTTCGCCTCGGGGACCGACTCCACGGCGAAGCTGATCGTGCCGTCGACGGGGTGGCCGTCGACCGAGACGATCTGATAGCCGAGCGTGTACTCCCCCGCCTCCGGCAGCGTCACCGGCTGGGTGACGACGTTGTCGTCGACGGTCGGCGCCGCCTCGGCGACGTTCTCGTCGGCGGCGTTGTTGACCACGATCGACGTCGAGTCGAGGTCGATCGGCTCGGAGAACTCCAGGACCAGCTCTTCGGGCGCCTCGGCCAAGCGCTCGCCGGCTTCGGGGTCGGAGCTGAGCAGTCGGGCGTGGGCGTAGGCCGGGGACGCCGTCGCCGCCGTGTACAGCGCGGCCGTCGCCAGCGCCGCGGCGATGATTCGCAGTGTCTTCACGGTGTGATTGTCGCTTCGGCCGCGGCGATAGTTCCCGCGTTTTGCGTCTGTCGCCACCGGCGGTACCTCCCCGGCACGGCGATCAGCTCGGCGTGAGTGCCGCGCTGCACCACCGCGCCCTCGTCGAGGACGACGATCTCGTCCATCCGGTCCAGTCCCGCCAGCCGGTGCGTCGACAGGATCATCGATCGGCCGCTCGCGGCGGACAGCAGGTCGTCGACGAGACGGTCGGCGACGTCGGGGTCGAGATGTTCGACGGGCTCGTCGAGCAGCAGGATCGGGTGGTCGGCAAGCAGGGCGCGCGCCAGCAGGACGCGCTGGCGCTGCCCGCCGGACAGGAGCGCGCCGTCCTCGCCGACGACGGTCGACAGGTCGAGGTCGCCCGCGCCGGCGCGCGTCAGCGCCTCGCGCAGCGTCGCGTCGTCGACGTCCGCGCCGGCGCCGCGCGCGGCCAGCGCCAGGTTTTCGCGGATCGTGGCGTGAAACAGGTGCGCGTCGGCCGCCATCCCGCCGATCACCGTGCGAACGTCGTCGCCGCGCAAATCGGACAGCTCGACGCCGCCGAGTCGAATGCTTCCCCGCTCCAGGTCGACGAACCGCGTCAGCGCGTTAAGGAGCATGGTCTTGCCGGCGCCGCTGGCGCCCACCAGGGCGACGCGCCGTCCGCGCGGCAGGTCCAGGTCGACGCCGCGACGGCCGTCGGCGGCCGTCGTTCCGGTTTTTCGCGCACCGTCAGCCGCGTCGGAGAGCGGGTCGTCTCCGGCACGGGCGGGCGGCTTGGGGCGGACGTCGCGCAAGGTGAGGCAGCGGCACTGCGGCAGCGGCACGGGACTACCCGGCTCGGCGACGGGCGCGGGCGCGTCAAGCAGCGCGGTCAGTCGGGCGGCGGC
>JBOGDN010000313.1:0-2162 GCA_050742995.1 Stackebrandtia sp.
ACCCCGAATCCGGGCTCGTCGTCCCCGCCGGACGGCTGCTCGTCGTCGCCGCGGACGACCCGGCTGAAGCCGCGGCCATGGTCGACCGGCTGGGACGTCACGTCGACTCCGAAGCCTCGTACGGGAACGTGCGACTGTCCGACATGGCGTTGAGCGAGGTCCGCCGGCGCATCCTGGTGGCCGACAACAACGCTTTCCTGTTCGCCGGACGCGTCGGCGAGATCGTCTCCGCCGCATCCGATCCCGACCCCGAGGCGGCGGCGACCGCCATACACGTCGCCGCGGCCGACGACGTCGTCGCCGGTCTTCCCGACGAACTTGACGCCGAATTGGACACTCAAGCCCGTACGCTTTCCGGCGGGCAGCGACAGCGACTGCGGCTGGCTCGCGCCGTGCTCGCCGACCCGGAGGTGCTGATCCTCGTCGAACCCACCTCGGCGGTGGACGCCCACACCGAAGCCGCCGTCGCCGACCGGCTGCGCCGCTCGCGCGCCGGAAAGACCACGGTCGTCGTCACCGCCTCGCCGCTGTTCCTCGACCGCGCCGACCAGGTCGTCTTCCACGCAGACGGAAAGGTCGTCGCGGTCGGCGGCCACCGCGACCTGCTCGACGAATCCCCGCAATACCGGGCACTGGTGAGCCGCAGCACGGGGGAGGAACAGTGAACGGGCGACACTTCCCGATCGCCGACAAATCCCAGGTCCGGCAGGCGCTGTGGCGGCTGGTCAGCCTCGATCGGCGCGCGATGGCGGCGCTGCTGGCGCTATATGTCGCCGCCGCCGGGGCGGGTGTGGCCGCTCCGCTGTTGTTGGGCGTCCTCGTCGACGAAGTCAGCGCCGGAGGAGACGCCGGAGACGTCGACGTCGTGGCCGCGTTCATCGTGGCCGGGGTGGCCGCGCAGACCGTGTTGACGCGCTTCGCCCGCTACGTCGGCCATCGCTTCGGCGAACGCGCCCTGGCGCGCATGCGCGAACAGTTCGTCGACCGCACCTTGAGCCTGCCGCTTTCGACCGTCGAACGGGCCGGCACCGGCGACCTGACCACGCGCAACTCGCTGGACGTCTCGGTCGTCGGCGCCATGCTGCGCGACGCGGCCCCCGAGATCTTCATCGCCCTTGTCAACGTCGTCGTCATCTTCGGCGCGGTGTTCTACCTCCACCCCCTGCTGGGGCTGTGCGTCTTTTTGATGGCGCCGACCGTCTACGCCGGCACGCGCTGGTACCTGAAACGCGCCCGCCAGGCCTACCTCGACGAAGGCGCCGCCAACACCGAGGTGACCGAGACCCTGGCGGCCACCGCCGACGGCGCCCGCACCATGGAGGTCTTCGGGCTGGGCCGCCGCAGAGTCGCCGCCGGCGACGACACCATTCGCGGTGCCTACGCCACGCGGCGACGCACCCTGTTCCTGCGCAGCGTCTTCTACCCCATGCTCGACGGCTCCTATCCGATTCCCGTCGCCGGGATGTTGATCGTCGGCGGCGCCTTCTACTTCAACGACGCGGTCAGCCTGGGCGTCGTCGTCTCGGCGACCTTGCTGACCAGGCAGTTCATGGAGCCGTTCGACCGAATCTTCATGTGGGTCGAGGCGCTGCAACGCGGCGGTGCCTCGCTGGCGCGCGTGGAAGGCGTCGGACTCGTCGACGACGACCGTGCGGGCTGTGACGCCGCGCCCTCCAGCGACCTGCTCGAAGCCCGCGACGTGCACTACGCCTACAGCGGCGACCGCGACGTGCTGCACGGCGTGACGCTGCGCGTGCGGCCGGGGGAGCGGCTCGCCGTCGTGGGGCCGTCCGGGGCGGGCAAGTCCACACTGGGGCGGCTGCTGGCCGGAATCGACGTGCCGCGGCGAGGAAGCGTCGCCCTCGGCGGAGTCGAGGTGACCGACCTGCCGCCGGAGCGGCTGCGCGGCCTGATCGCGCTGGTGACCCAGGAACACCACGTGTTCCGCGGCACGCTGCGAGACAACCTGGTCCTCGCCAAGGAGACCGCCGCCGACGACGAGCTGCGAGAAGCCCTGGCGGCGGTCAACGCCGACTGGGCGCGGGAACTGCCCGGCGGGCTTGACGCCGCGCTCGGCGCCGACGCCGTCGAGCTGGACGCCGCTCAGGCGCAGCAGCTCGCCTTGGCCCGGGTGGTGCTGGCCGACCCGCACACCGTCATAC
>JBOGDN010000314.1:0-1910 GCA_050742995.1 Stackebrandtia sp.
GCCGAAGCCGACGCCGTAGGAGTTCACGTTCTGACCCAGCAGGGTCACCTCGAGCACGTCCTCGGCGACCAGCGCCTCGATCTCGGCCAGGATCTCCCCCGGCCGGCGGTCCTGCTCGGTCCCGCGCAGCGCCGGCACGATGCAGAACGTGCAGGTGTTGTTGCAGCCGACCGAGATCGCGACCCAGGCCGCGTAGGCCGACTCTCGC
This sequence comes from Stackebrandtia sp., assembly GCA_050742995.1. GTDB lineage: Bacteria > Actinomycetota > Actinomycetes > Mycobacteriales > Micromonosporaceae > Stackebrandtia. The sequence continues at coordinate 209 of JBOGDN010000314.1, forward strand.
CGGGTCGGCAGCGTTGACGGGAAGACCTCGAGCGACTCCAGGATCTCCACCTCGGCGCGGGCGTTGTGCCGGGCGCGCTCGAGCAGCGCCGGCAGCGAGCCGATGTTGTGGGTGCCGAAGACGACGTCCACCCACGGCGCCTTCTTGACGATCTCGCCGCGGTCCTTTTGCGCCAGGCAGCCGCCGACGGCGATCTGCATCCCGGGACGCGCCAGCTTGGCCGGACGCCAGTGGCCGAGGTTGCCGTACAGCCGGTTGTCGGCGTTCTCGCGCACCGCGCAGGTGTTGAACACCACCACGTCCGGATCGCCGTCGACGGCGGGAGCGTAGCCGGCGTCCTCCAAAAGACCGCCGATGCGCTCGGAGTCGTGGACGTTCATCTGGCAGCCGTAAGTGACGACCTTGAACGTTTTCAAGCTGACTTCCTCAGACACCCTGCCAGGATAAGTCGGATGCATGACGCCGCCGCCGGGCGCCGGTAAGCTGAGGCGACTCATGAGCGAACAAGTATCCTCCGATCCCCCGCTGGTCGCCGCCGCGCAAGCCGTCGCCGCCGAGCTCGGCTTCACCTCCAGCTGCACGCCGCAGACCGGACGGCTGCTGCGCTCGGCCGTGCGATCCAAACCCGGCGGCGTCGTGGCCGAAAGCGGCGCCGGGTGCGGTGTGGGCGCGGCCTGGCTGCACAGCGGCCTGGCCGGCGGAGCGCGACTGGTCACCGTGGAACACGAACCCGACCTTGCCCGCCGCGCCGCCGCGCTTTTCGCCCACGACGACCGGGTGCGGGTGCTGGCCGGCGACTGGAAGCTGCTCGTCGACCACGCCCCCTTCGACGTGTTCTTCTGCGACGGCGGCGGCAAACGCGACGATCCGCAGCAGGTGGTCGACCTGCTGGCGCCCGGCGGCGTGCTGCTGCTCGACGACTTCACGCCCTCGCCGCACTGGCCGCCGACCCTCGGCGGCGAGATCGACGAGCTGCGGGTGTTCTACCTGACCCACCCCGACCTGAACTCGTCCCAGGTGCAGCTGTCGCCCGAAGAATCCGCGGTCATCGCCGTCAAACGCGCCTAGGGCCTGAGGGCGGCGATTCGCGCCGCAGTCTTGACTTCAACCGCGGTTGAGCTTGCAGACTCGTTCCGTGACCCAAGCCCCCGCCGCGCCCCGCCCGGCCGGCACGCTGTCCCGCCCGTACCGCGCCGTCACCGTCGGGATCATCGGCCTGGAGAGCCTGGTCGCCTTCGAATATCTCGCCGTCAACGTGGCGATGCCGACCGTCGCCCGCGAACTGGACGGAGTGGCCCTTTACGGCCTGGCCTTCGGCGCGGCGCTGGCCGCGGCGATGGCGTGCACCGTGATCTCGGGAATCTGGTCCGACGTCTCCGGCCCGGGGCGGCCGCTGTGGACGGGACTGACGCTGTTCACCGCCGGGCTGCTCGGCGCCGGCGCCGCCTCGAACATGACCGCGCTGATCGTCGGCCGCGCGGTGCAGGGCCTGGGCGGCGGCCTGATCGTGGTGGCGCTGTACGTGGTCGTGGCGCGGGCCTACCCCGCCGAGCTGAAACCGAGGGTTTTCGCGGCCGTGGCGGCGGCCTGGGTGATTCCGACGATCGTCGGTCCGGCGATCGCCGGACTGATCACCACGCATCTTGGCTGGCGATGGGTGTTCTTCTCGGCGGCGCTGCTGGCGCCCGTGGGTCTGCTGCTG
>JBOGDN010000315.1:0-3333 GCA_050742995.1 Stackebrandtia sp.
GTGGAGCCGCGATCGCGACGTCCGAGCCGAGGCGCTTTCGGAGATCGCGACCGCCGCCGGCGACGACGCGGTCGCCGTGCGGGTGCGGGGAGCGCGTGTCGTCGGGCATCTCAATCTTGGCGGAAGAAGGCTCGGCGTGCCGCTCGAGCTGAGAGACTGCGCGTTCACCGGCAAGGTGTTCCTCGCCAAAGCCCACGTGCCGGAGCTGTCGCTGCGCGGCTCCCGTTTCCCAAGGGGAATCTCCGGGCGGGGACTGCGCGTCGACGGCGCGCTCAACCTGACCGGGTGCCGTTTCGACGACCGGCTCTACCTCAAGCGGCTCGGCGCCGAGATCGTGTTCATGGACGGGGTGAAGGCCTACTCTCCGCGCGAAATCGCCGTCCAGCTGCGCGGCGCCGAAATCGCCCAGGAGCTTTACTGCCGCAACGGATTCGTCGCACGAGGTCGGACCAACTTGTACGGCGCGAAAATCGGGGGCAAGCTCGTCATGGACGGCGCGCGGCTGATTTACGCCGGCCACACCGCGCTGGTGGCGCCGAACCTGGAGGTCGGGCAGGACCTGCATCTGCGGCACGCCCGCGTGGACGGTCGGATCTATCTCCTCAAAGCTAAAATCGGCGGCGATCTGGACATGCACGGCGCCGTGCTGCGGAATCCGGACGGCGAGGCGCTGCGGGCCGACATGGCCGCGATCGAGCAGAACGCCTACTTGAACGGCGGATTTCGCGCCGAGGGCCAGGTGAGCTTCTATCTGGCGCACGTCGCCGGACGCCTGTCGCTTGACGGCGCCTGGCTGCGCGCCGAGGGCAAGCCGGCGTTCACCGCCGGCCGCGCCGAGGTCGGACAGTCGGTCCGGTTCAACGATCTCGAAGCGTACGGAGAGGTCAAGCTGACCAGCGGCCGAGTCGAGGGCCAGGTCACCTTCAACCACGCCACAGTGGTCAACCCGTCCGGCTTCGCCGTCGACGCCAGGCAGTGTTCCGTCGGGCAGTGGCTGTGGCTCGGCAAGGGAGCGCGGCTTGACGGAATCGTCGATCTCACCGACGCGCGGATCGCCGACGGGTTCCGGTTCGTCGACGCGCGTGTGACCGCGATGTACGCCTCCGAGCTCACTGTGGACTTTCTGGACGACGACCCGAACTGCTGGCCCGACGGCTCTCGAATCGGAGGGATGGTCTACCAGCGGCTCCCCGAGGACGCGCGCGGGGAGCCGAAAGCGCGCATCGCCTGGCTGCGGCGAATGCTCCCCGGCAACAGCCCGCAGCCGTACACGCAGCTGGCGTCGATCTACGAGGCGATCGGCAGCTCATCGGGGGCGCGCGCGGTCGTCATCGCCCGGGAGACCGCGCGACACAGCGGCCACCACAATCGGGCCTACCGCGCCGTCAGCCGCGCCTGGGGATCGGTGCTGCGCTGGACCGTCGGTTTCGGACACGCGCCCTGGCGAGCGATCCCGTGGATGGTCGGCGTGTTCGTCGCGGCGTGGCTGATCTTCTCCTCGGCGCCGCCGGACGCCTTCACCGCCCCCGATCTCAGGCCCGAGGATTTCCGCCCGGCGCTGCACGCTCTGGACACAGTCCTTCCGGTCATCGAGATCGGTCACGGCTCGAAGTGGACCGCCAACGGCGTATACGCGTGGTGGGAGGCCCTGTTCGGGGGAATCGGCTGGTTCGTCGGCATCGTGGTCGCCGCCGGCGTGGCCGGGGTGTTCAAGCGCGGCTGACCTCGAGTAGTAGTCGCGAGGCTGAGTGCGGTCGGCCCCGAGACCTCCTCAAGGTCGGTGCGCCTACGTCCTTGGAACGACCTGCGGATCCGTCCGCGAGACGAGGTCGGCAAAGGCGACAACTGGGTAGATTTCGCCTCACGCGACCCAGACCCCCGCCGAACAGTCCAATTCGGCCACGGGTCGCGACACGAGGAGGGCGTAGATCTTGAGCAGCACCGTACTCGCACCCGTCAGTCCGTCGGGCCCGACCGACCTGTCCAAGCGCGCGCTCGCGCCCGACCTCGCGCGCGGCTTCATGCTGCTGGCGATCGCCCTTGCCCACACCCCGCTGTTCGTCAGCGATCTCGACTTCGGATGGCAGCCGCTGAACGACGTCTGCACGTTCATCCACACCCTGCTCGTCAACAACCAGGCACGGCCGATGTTCGTGTTCCTCTTCGGATACGGGCTGGCGCAGCTGCTGTCGCGTCAGGAACAGCGCGGTGAGGCCTGGAAGCCGATCCGCAAACTCCTGCGCCGGCGCGGCATCTGGATGTTCGTCATCGGACTGGCGCACGGGATTCTGATCGCACCCGTCGACATCATCGCCTACTACGGCGTCTCCGCCTTTGCGTTCGCCGCGATGGTGCGCGCCAAAGACCGCACTCTGCTATGGACCGCCGGGCTGACCTTCATCCCCTACGTCGTGATGATGACCTGGGGAGTGTTCGAAGGCTTGCAGGACCAGACCAGCGCCTACGGTTCCATGAACATCGCGACCACGATGTCCGACAATCCGATGGAGAACATGGCGGCCGCCGCCGTGGGAATGACGGTCGGCGCGCTGTTCACCGTGCCCATGATCATTCCCGGGATGCTGCTGGGAATCTGGGCCGGGCGTCGCCGTTACCTTGACGAACCGGAACGGCATCGCGCCCTGCTCGCGCGGGCGAGCACGGTCCTGTTCGGCCTTGGAGTCGTCGGCGGAATCCCGGCGGCGATGATGCTGACGGGCATGTGGAACGACGCTCCCGAGGTGCTCATGTGGGTCGCCGCCGCGGCGCAGCCGACCACCGGCATGCTCGGCGGGATCGGCATGGCCGGGCTTGTCGGACTCGCGGCGATCAAGATCGCCCAGAACCGCGGGCGCGTCGTCACGGCCATAGAGGCGCTCGGGCAGCGTTCGATGACCTTCTACATCTTCCAGTCGGTCGTGTTCCTCGCGCTGTTTTACCCGTACACGCTCGACCTCGCCGACAGCATGGGACTGGCCGGGGCCACCGGCGTGGCTGTGGCGATCTGGCTGGCGTCGCTCGTACTCGCCGAAGCCCTGCGCCGCGCCGGACGCCGCGGTCCCTTCGAGACGCTGCTTCGCCGGCTCAGCTACCGCCGCCGCAAACCCGTGCCGGAGATGACGACCACGGCGTAGCCGACGGCGCGAGCCCTCCGCCTTTCGCAGGCGGGGGCTCGCCCCCTGCCATCACATCACGGTCATGCGGTCAACGTGACGCTTCATCCATCGTCCCACTTTTCGCCCACAAAGGCGCCAGTTTCCTCGTACTTGGAATCCTGTTCGGAATCTGGGCGACTCAGACGCCCTCGGACGGCCGCGCCGCGGCATCGGCGAC
>JBOGDN010000316.1:0-3142 GCA_050742995.1 Stackebrandtia sp.
GGCAAGACCAACCTGCACGAGCTCGCTTACGGACTCACCGGCGAAAACGGCGCCTACGGCGCGACGGCCAATCCATACAATCCAGAAAGGATCGCCGGCGGCAGCAGCAGCGGGACCGCCGCGGCCGTGGCCGCCGGCCTGGCGCCGGCGGGGTTGGGAACCGACACGGGCGGATCGGTGCGCGTCCCGGCGAGCCTGTGCGGTCTTGCGGCGCTGCGGCCGACCATGGGCCGATATCCGCAGCGGGGAATCATGACGCTGTCGCACACCCGCGACACCGTCGGGGCGACAGCGCGCACCGTCGGCGACGTGGGGCTGCTGGACGCGGTGCTCGCCGGGGACGCCGAGCCCGCCTGTCCCTCGGCCGTCGAGCTGTCCGGGCTGCGGCTGGGAGTCGTGCGCGAGCCGTTCTGGCGCGGGATGGAGTCCGATCTGGACGCGGTGCTGCACGGGCGACTCGACGCGCTCGCGGATCGCGGCGTCGTGATCGTCGACGTCGCGCTGCCGGTTCGCGCCGGCGACCTGATCCGCGACGCCGGGTTCCCCATCGCGTTCTACGAGACGGTTCACGACCTCCCCGCCTACCTGCGCGACAGCGGAAGCGGGCTCGACTTCGCCGAGGTCGTGTCCAGTTGCGGCAGCGCCGACGTCAAGCAGATCCTCACCGGACTGCTCGGCGAGGCCGCCGTCGACGAGGCCGTGTATCGCGAGGCCCTCGCGGTGCACAGGCCCGCTCTCGGAGCGGACTTCCGGTCCCTGTTCGCCGACCACGGCCTGGACGCCCTCGCCTGGCCGACGACTCCGCTGACCGCCGCGCCGCTCGGCGTCGAAGAGGTGATGTTGGGCGGAGAGCCGACGTCGGCGTTCATGGCCTATACGCGCACCACCAACCCCGGCAGCATCCTCGGATGGCCCGGAACGACCCTGCCGGCCGGGCTCGACGACGCGGGCCTGCCCGTCGGTATGGCCTTCGACGGCTTGCCGGGAAGCGACCGCGCGCTGCTGAGCCTGACGCGGGCGTGCGAGGCCGTCTTCGGCCCGATTCCTCCGCCTCCGGAGGCGCGTCGTGTCGATTCCTTACCGGGAGGTGATCAGCGCGCCGGGGATGGCGACCAGATTCCCCGACGCCGGTCTGGTCGCCGACTACCTTGATTCGGGAAGCCCGGGCGGCGAACTCGTCTACCTCGGCTTCGGCGAGACCTGGACCCGGCCGCCGTCCGGACTGCTCGACGCGCTTGCCGACGTGCCGGGGCACGCCCACGGATACGTCATCTCGCAGTACGGTCTGCCTCGGCTGCAGCAGATCTTGCGGACCTACGTCGCCGCCGACTGCCGACTCCCCGACGACGTCGAACCCGGACGCGACTTCGAGACCGCGGCGGTCAGCGGAGGCACCCGCAACTCCATGTTCGACTTCGCCCGCCTCCTGCTGACCGGCTACGGATTCGCCCCGTCGGAGTCGGGACGCGCGCCCGTGGCCGTGGCCCCGTCGCCGGGATGGGACTACACGGGAGTCTTCGCTCCCCTGGGGTTTCGCATGCGCTACCTGCGGCTTGACGAGCAGGGCCAGCCCGCGCCCGAGGGGCTCGACGAACTGCTCGACGCGCTGCCCGGCGACGAGCGGCTGGCGGCGTTTGTGGTCAACGCCCAGCACAACCCCACCGGCGCCAACTGGCGCCCCGACGCCGTGCGGCGCCTGATCGACCGCGCCCTTGACGCCGGGGCGGGCGTCCTCGTCGACGACGCCTACTTCGGATTCCGCACGGCCGTCGCCTCCCCCACCTCCGCGCTGCGGGCGCTGTTCGAGTCGCTGGCGGCCGACCCGACGCGTACACGACGGCCGTGGCTGGCGGTGCGGTCCCTCGGCAAGCAGTTCGGTTGCAACGGATGGGGAATCGGCGCGGCCGTCGGTTCCCCGCGGCTGCTGGACGACCTGGTCAACCAGACCCTGTTCCAGCGATCCTTCGCCGGCGCCACGCCGCTGCAGTCGGCCATGGCGACCTGGCTGAGCTCTCCCGAGTCGCGGCGGCACGTCCGGCGGCGGGAGCGAGAACACCTCGACAAGATGTCCATAATGGAATCTTTTTTCGCCGACCGGCCCGAGGCCTTCCACGCCGGCGGCTACACCCCCTTCGCCCAGCTGCGTCTGCCGCGAGGCCGGGACGGCGCCGACCCGCAGGAGTTCCAGCGCGAATGTCTGCGACGCACCGGCGTCCTGCTCAGCGTCTATCCCTGGCGCCGCCGCTCGACCGCCGACTCCTCGCCGGCCCAGGCGCGTCTTTACCTAGGCGCCCCCAGGGCCGTCGTCCTGGAGGCGCTGCAGCGTCTCGCGGCCGCCGGATACGTCTAGCCGGTACGCGAGTGTCCGGCGTTGCCGGTGAGACGGCTGTCCGTTTGGGAAGCCGGTTCTGCGCGCCGCTTTCCGCCGAATCGCCCGGGCGACGCATCCAAATGTGTGAGGGTGACGGTGAAGGCCAAACCCCGACACCGTCCGTCAGGAGCGGAAAAATGACCACCGCGCGAGACATCATGCATCCCGGAGCACAGTGCGTGCCGGCGAGCCAGTCGCTGGCCGAAGCCGCCCGGATGATGCGCGACCAGCACGTCGGCGCGCTGCCCATCTGCGGCGACGACAACCGGCTGAAGGGCATCATCACCGACCGGGACATCGTCGTCAAATGCATCGCCGAAGGCCGCGATCCGTACACGACCACGGCCATGGAGCTGTCCGAGAACGGGCTGTACTGGGTGGAGGCCGCCGCCGACGGCGCCGAGGTCACCCGGATGATGCGAGAGCACAAGATACGCAGGCTGCCGGTCGTCGACCGCGACAGTCGCCAGCTCGTCGGCATGATCAGCGAGTCCGATCTGGCGCGGCATCTCGACGATCGGGCGCTGACCGACTTCGTCCACGACATCTGCCAGGCGCCGCCGAACAACTGACCGCCGCCCGCCGCGCCGCCGACGCCGCTCAGTCAGTCCTCGACGCGGAGGTTGGCGCGGTGGTTGTGCAGGATCGCCGCGCGCCCGTCCGGGGCGTCGCCGACGAAGACGCACGGCAGTTCCGGATCGCCGTCGGCGGAGACGCCGGCGAAGATCTCGCCGTCGACGCGGACGAGCTCGCGCCGCGTCGGCGGGGTCC
>JBOGDN010000317.1:0-2029 GCA_050742995.1 Stackebrandtia sp.
GTTATGAGCGGCTCGTTCAAGCGAGCCGCGACGTTGACAGCCCAGGAAGAAAGCAATGGCTCCTAAGAAAAAGCTCATGGTGACGTTCAAGCTTGAGCTGAGCGGAGGCCAAGCGACCCCGGCGCCGCCGGTGGGTCCGGCTCTCGGTCAGCACGGCGTGAACATCATGGAGTTCTGCAAGGCGTACAACGCCGCCACCGAGAACCAGCGCGGCGAGATCGTGCCGGCCGAGATCAGCGTCTACGAAGACCGCTCGTTCTCGTTCATTCTCAAGACCCCGCCGGCGGCGAAGCTGCTGCTGAAGGCGGCGGGCGTCGCCAAGGGATCCGGCGAGCCGCACCGCGAAAAGGTCGGCAAGGTCACCGCCGCGCAGGTCCGCGAGATCTCCGAGAAGAAGCTGCCCGACCTCAACGCCAACGACCTGGAGGCCGCCGACAAGATCGTCGCCGGCACCGCCCGGTCGATGGGCATCACGGTCGAAGGCTGAAAGCAACCAGGCACCACGTGGCAGGACGCGCATGCGCCGTCCGGACCACAACATCCACAGCAACGAAGGATGCGACATGAAGCGCAGCAAGAGTTACCGCAAGTCCGACGAACTCGTCGACAAGACCAAGCTCTACGGTCCGCTCGAGGCCGCCAAGCTGGCCAAGGACGCCAACCCCGTCAAATTCGACGCCACCGTCGAGGTCTCGATGCGGCTGGGCGTCGACCCCCGCAAGGCCGACCAGATGGTGCGCGGCACCGTCAGCCTGCCGCACGGCACCGGCAAGACCGTCCGCGTGATCGTCTTCGCCGCCGGCGAGAAGGCCGAGGAGGCCGCGGGCGCCGGCGCCGACGAGGTGGGCTCCGACGACCTCGTCAAGCGGATCCAAGAAGGCTGGCTGGACTTTGACGCCGCCATCGCCACCCCCGACCAGATGGCCAAGATCGGCCGGATCGCGCGGATCCTGGGCCCGCGCGGTCTCATGCCCAACCCGAAGACCGGCACGGTGACCATGGACGTGGCCAAGGCCGTCGCCGACATCAAGGGCGGCAAGATCTCGTTCCGCGTCGACAAGCACTCCAACCTGCACACGATCCTCGGCAAGACGAGCTTCACCGCCGAGCAGATCGCGGACAACTACGCCGTCGTCGCCGACGAGATCAACCGGCTCAAGCCGGGCTCGGCAAAGGGCAAGTACGTCAAGAAGGTCACCATCAGCACCACGATGGGACCGGGCATTCCCGTCGACCCGGCCCAGATCCGCGAGACAGTCGAAGCGTGAATCGCGATAAGACTGTTACATGAAAGGCGCTGCGCCTCTGATATGAAGGCGCAAGCGCCTTTCCGCCTTGTCTTGAGGATCTAGGGGTATAGATGTCTAAGAAGCCAGGCGTTCGACGCGGCTTCATGGTCACGGCGGTGTTGGCGGTCGCGGCGACGCCGGCGCTGTTTCTCGCCCCGCTGTCCGAGGCCGAGCCGACAAAGGACAGCGAAGAGTCCTGGTATCTGGACGCGATGAAGGCCGTCGAGGCTCAAGAGTGGTCGACCGGCGAGGGCGTCACCGTCGCCGTGATCGACACCGGCGTGGACGCCGCTCACCCCGACCTGGAAGGCCGGGTCCTCGAGGGCGCGACCGTCACCGAAGACGGAGTCGAGCCCGGCGCCGCGGGCGACCCCGACGGGCACGGCACCGCCATGGCCGGGCTCATCGCGGGCGAAAACGACGACGGCGAGCTGACCGGCGTGGCCCCCGACTCCGAGATCCTCCCGGTGCGCATCGAACGCCGCGAGGACGGCAGCCTCGACCAGAACCTGGTGTACGAGGGCGTCCGCTGGGCCATCGACGAGGGAGCGACCGTAATCAACCTCTCGCTGGCCGGCAAGCCCACCGCCGACGACGACGGATGGAAGCGGGACCTGATCAGCTACGCCGTCGACAACAACGCGGTCATCGTCGCCGCGGTCGGCAATCGAACCGACTTCGAGTCCGAGGTGGGCGAGCCCGCTTCTATTCCCGGCGTCCTCGCGGTCTCGGGCATGGGC
>JBOGDN010000318.1:0-5920 GCA_050742995.1 Stackebrandtia sp.
GGGTCGCCGGCGGCGCGCAGCCGGCCCTCGCCGATCACGGGCAGGGCGAGGTGCGCCAGCTGCGCCAGGTCCCCGGAGGCGCCCACCGACCCTTTGCAGGGAATGACGGGCAGCAGGTCGCGTTCAAGCAGCGTCAGGAACATCCGCGGCAGGTCTACGCGCACCCCCGACAGCCCGGCGGCGAGGGTGCGGGCGCGCAACAGCAGCAGCGCCCGCACCACTTCGTCGGGGAGCGGCTCGCCGACGCCGGCGGCGTGGCTGCGCACCAGGCTCAACTGGAGCGCGGCGAGATCCTCGGCGCCGATCGTGGTGTCGGCGAGCGCGCCGAAGCCGGTGGTGACTCCGTAGACGACGTCCTTGCGGCGCACGGCGTCGACCACCACGGCGCGGGCGTCGGCCATTCGCGCGGCCAGGTCGGGGCCGAGCCGGACGCGGGCGCGGCGACGTGCGACGGAGACGACGTCTTCGATGGTCAAGGCGTCGCCGGTGACTTCGAGATCACGCATACGGGCGACGATAGACCGGGCACTGGCACGGGCGGAATCGAGCCGCCTTAATGGCGACTTGGGCCTCGTCGGCGACGGGCGTCAACCGGGCACGTCGACGGGTTCGGGCGCTTGCGGGCCGCTGTAGCGGGACCGGGGACGGATGATCTTCGCGTCTCGAGACTGCTCGAGGATGTGGGCGCTCCATCCCACGATGCGGCTTGCGGCGAAGGTCGGGGTGAACATGTCGCGCGGCACGCCGCACTGCTCCATCACCACCCCGGCGTAGAACTCCACGTTGGTGTAGAGGTGGCGGCCGGGTTTGAGCTCGGCGAGGACGTCGACGACGGTCCGCTCGACTTGTTTGGCGAAGTCGACCAGTTCGCCGCCGAGTTCGGAGGCGACGTCTCGCAGCATGAGCGAGCGCGGGTCGTCGGTGCGGTAGACCGCGTGTCCGAAGCCCATGATCCGTTCGCCGCCCTCGACGCGCGCGCGTACCCAGGCGTCGGCCTTGTCGGGGTCGCCGATCTCCTCAAGTGCGGCCAGCGCCCGGCTGGGCGCTCCGCCGTGCAGCGGACCCGAAAGCGCGCCTACCGCGCCGACAAGGCAGGCTCCCACGTCCGCGGCGGCCGAGGCGATGACTCGCGCGGTGAACGTGGAGTTGTTGAAGCCGTGGTCGATCGTGGAGATGAGGTACTTCTCGATGGCCCTGGCGTGCTGCGGCGTCGGCTCGGCGCCGGTGAGCATGTACAGGTAGTTCGCCGCGTAGGACAGGTCGTCGCGCGGCGCCACGGGCTCGTTGCCGTTGCGGAGTCGGTGCAGCGCGGTCAGGATCGTCGGCGTGACGGCGCAGGCGTAGAGCACGTCCTCGGCGAGCTGGCGCTCGTCGACGTCGATCAGCGCCTGCATGCCGTGCTGGGCGCAGGCGAAGGAAAGGGCGGTGCGCAGCCCGTCGAGGGGCTTGACAATCGCCAGGGACCGAAGCTGTGCGGCCAGCTCCGGGGTGAGGTGACGCAGCGGGGCGATCTGCGCGGCAAAGGCTGCATTCTGTTCGGGCGTCGGCAGTTGCCCGTGGAACATCAAATACCAGACGTCCTCAAAGGAACATTTCTCGGCCAATTCTATCGCCGAGTACTGCCGATAGTGGTAGAAGCCTTCTTCGCCGCGAACGTCGCCGATTTCGGTGTCGGTGACGACTACACCGGCCAGTCCACGCGGTACTTCAACCAAAGTGGTCATGGCGACCTCCTCGTCGTATTCTTGGAAATTCTTCGAATTCTCTAGGTTACTGTCGCGTATTTCGAAGCTTTCCCACAATGCCTGATCAGCGTGTCTCCCGCCACAGAGTCGTCGCGCACCGTGTCAATTCGTCTCTGTCGCCGGGGCCGACCGCCGAGAGTCGACGACGAGTCTGATAGGAAAGAGCGTCCTGTTCCGCCCAGCGCCGAGGAGTCAGCCATGGCCCGCGCCGACAGCCGCGACATCTTCCCCGCCGAGGTGGTCGAACACTTCTCCCAGCTCGGCGTCGACCTGCTTGAGCTGTTCTCCGCCGGCGAGCTTGGCAACCGGATGGGCATCGAGATCGTCTCGGCCGCGCCGGAGCGGGTCGTGGGGACAATGCCCGTCAAAGGAAACACCCAGCCGTACGGGCTGCTGCACGGCGGGGCCTCGGCGGTGCTGGCCGAGACGCTGGGATCGATCGGCGCGATGCTGCACGCCGGTCCCGAGCAGCTGGCCGTCGGCGTCGACCTCAACGTCACCCATCACCGCGCCGCCAAAGACGGGCTCGTCACCGGGACGGCCACGCCGCTGCATCGGGGGCGCAGCACCGTCAGCTACGAGATCGCCGTGGTCGACGACGGCGACAAGCGGGTGTGCACCGGGCGCATCACGTGCCTGATTCGCTCGCTGTGACCTGACTGTGGGCGACGTCACCGCCTCGGCTGTCACGTTCGCGGTCCCCGCTTCGTCTCCCTGGTGAGAACACGCAGACGAAGGAGTGGTCACGATGGCCCGCATCTCGCTCGAACCGCCGCGCACGCTGCTGAACCGTTTCGTCCGCTGGTATTCGCGCCGCAGCTTCGGACGCGAGCTGGGGCCGGCGCTGGCGGCCGGCCACAATCCGGCGGTGTTGAAGACGCAGCTCAAACTCGAGCGGGGGATGTCGAAGTGCGACACCGTCGCGCAGGACCTGAAACACCTCGCCATGCTGAAAACCGCCATGACCATCGGCTGCGAGTGGTGCGTCGACTTCGGCTACTGGAAGAGTCGGGAGGACGGCGTGGCGCCTGAGAAGATCGACGCGGTCGGCGCCTGGCGCGACTCGGCGGCATTCACGTCGCTGGAGCGTCTGGCGCTGGAGTACAGCGAGGCGATGACGCATACCCCGCCGCAGGTGACCGACGAGCTGGTCGCCGCGCTGCGGGAGCGGCTGTCGGACGCCCAGCTGGTCGAGCTGACCGCGGCGATCGCCTTGGAGAACACGTTCGGCCGCACCAACTCCGCCCTCGGCATCACTCCGGAGGGGTTCAAGGAGGAGTGCGCGCTGCCGACCAGGCAGGTCGGTTGACACCGCGGGAGGCGACATGACGGCAACGGCGACCGAGATCTTCGAGGAGAACCGCAAGCTGCTGTTTTCCGTGGCCTACCGGATGCTCGGCTCGGTCGCCGACGCCGAAGACGCGGTGCAGGACTCGTGGCTGCGCTGGTCCAACGCGGACGTGGACTCCGTGGCGCACCCCAAGGCCTATCTGGTGCGCGTCGTGGTCAACACCGCCCTCGACAAGCTCAACTCGGCGCAGCGGCGGCGGGAGTCGTACGTCGGACCGTGGCTGCCCGAGCCGATCCAGACAGGACCCGACGCCGCCGAACAGGCCGAGACGGCCGAGTCGGTGTCGCTGGCGATGCTGGTGATCCTCGAGTCGCTTTCCCCCGACGAACGCGCCGTGTTCGTGCTGCGCGAGGTGTTCGGCTTTCCGCACGCCGACATCGCCGCCGCACTTGGCCGCACCCAGGAGTCGGTGCGGCAGCTGGCGCACCGCGCCCGCTCCCACGTGCAGGCCCGCAGGCCGCGCTTCCCGGCCGACCGCGACACCCAGCGCCAGGTCACCGAAACGTTCATGACCGCCGTCCAGGACGGCGACGTCGCCCGCCTCATGAACGTCCTCGCCCCCGACGTGGCGCTGTGGACCGACGGCGGCGGCAAGGTGCGCGCCGCCCTCAACGTCATCCACGGCGCCGACAAGGCGGCCCGCTTCCTGGCGGCGATCATTCGCGACCCCTGGCAGGGCGTGCGGCCCGAAGACATCGCCTACCGCGAATGCGACGTCAACGGCGTGCCCGGCGTCGCCGCGTGGCACACCGGCGGCCTGCTCGGCCTCATCTCCGTCGACGTCGCCGACGACCGCATCAACGCTGTCCACATAGTAGTGAACCCCGACAAGCTCCAAGCCTGGAAAGAAGGCCGGCGGCTGGAGTAGCCCATCTCCAGCCGCCGGCAAATCGCCCCCGGTATTTCGCTCTGCCGCGGCTCCCGCTTCGACCGGCCTAGACGTTCGTCTGGTTCCGGCGGCTGGTCGGGCTGAGCGTTTGTCCTATCGGACGGAAACGAACATTTCCGTCACCGGGCGGAAAATTACCATATATTTCCGCTCCGGCAACCACCGGGGCCCATGAAATGTCCACAAGAAAGCGCAAAGCGGCCGTACGCCCCGATGAGGCGTACGGCCGCGGACCCGGCGTTCGAGACGACTCGTCCCAAACGCCGGGACGACAGCGGTGGCGAAGGCCGCGGGCTATCCGGCTTCGCCGCGACGCGGGGGCGCGGGGACGACGACGACCGGGCAGCGGGCGGTCCGCACGCACTCGGCGCTCACCGATCCCAGGACCGACTGGCGCAGCCGGCTGTGGCCGTAGCTGCCGGTGACCAGCAGGTCCGACTCCTTGGCGGCGTCGGTCAGCACCTTCGCCGGTCGGCCTTCGACGAGCCTCCAGGTCACCGTCGAGGCGTCCTTTTCGGCCTCGGCGAGGGCCGCTTTCTCCTTCTCCATGATCTGTTCGGCGCGTGCACGCGCCTCGCCCGGCCGCTCGCCGGAGTGGATCGACATGTCGACCTCCGGCCGCCAGGCGATCACCACCTCGACGTTGCGTTGGGTCCGGGCGGATTCGTCCAGCGCCCAGCGCAGCGCGCGTCGTCCGTACTCGGAGCCGTCGACTCCCACTACTATCAAGCGATCGTTCATATCGCGTTCCTCCAGGTCACACGTGTAAATCAGCACAGTTCGGAGAGTCCGCGGAAGCCCCCCTCCGCGCCCTGACTCTCACCGGCCGACGCGTGAATTGTCGCTTCCCATTCTGCCCGGATACCCACTGTGCGTCGCGGTTACGCGCACAACCACAGACGAAGGTCCCAACGCGGCTCAATCGATCGTCCTCACTTTCTTTCCCCTGCTACCTGGGGTGTCTCGACTCACAGCCCTGACGGGCAATCTGTCGCAATTTCGCTAGCCGTCGAACTGTCCGCAGGGTTGACTGAACTGCATGACCGACGCCCCCCGCTCCCCCGCCGCCGCCCGCGTCGACCGTCTCGCCCTCGCCGCCGCCGGCGTCACCGTCGTGCTGTGGGCCTCGGCGTTCGTGTCCATTCGCAGCGCCGGTCACCACTACGAGCCCGGAGCCCTGGCGCTTGGCCGGATGCTCACCGCCGCCGTCGTTCTGGGCGCGGTCCTGGCGATCCGCAAAGGAGGTCTGCCGGACCGGCGGGCCTGGCCGGGCATCCTCGTGTCCGGCGTGCTGTGGTTCGGCGCGTACATGGTGGCGCTCAACTGGGGCGAACAGCACCTCGACGCGGGAACCGCGGCGATGGTCGTCAACATCGGACCGGTCCTCATCGCGCTGCTTGGCGGCTGGCTCCTCAAAGAAGGGGTCCCGCCGCGACTGCTCGGAGGAATCGCCGTCGCCTTCGCCGGCGCGGTCGTCGTCGGGTACGCCACCGCCGAGACCGGCGCGGCCTCCATCTTGGGCGTCGTGCTGTGCCTGGTCGCGGCGATCTGCTACGCCGCCGGCGTGGTGAGCCAGAAGCCGGCGCTGCGGCACGCCTCGCCGCTGCAGGCGACCACGTTCGGGTGCGTCATCGGCGCGCTCGCCTGCCTGCCCTTCTCCGGGCAGCTGATCTCCGGAGCGGCCGACGCGCCGCTTTCGGCCACGCTGAACCTGATCTATCTGGGGATCTTCCCGACCGCGCTTGCCTTCACCACATGGGCTTACGCGCTGGCGCGCACCACGGCCGGGAAGATGGGCGCCACGACGTACATGGTTCCGGCGATCGTGGTGCTGATGTCGTGGCTGGCGCTGGGAGAGCTGCCGCAGTGGCTGGCCTTCGTCGGCGGCGCGCTGTGCCTCGTCGGCGTGGCCGTGTCGCGCAGCAGGGCCAGGTC
>JBOGDN010000319.1:0-3926 GCA_050742995.1 Stackebrandtia sp.
TGTACGCCCAAAGCGTCGGGGTCGCCGCCGTGGCCGTCGCGCCCGCCCTCGGCGCGTCTCCGGAGCTGCTCGCCGTCGTCGACGCCCGCGTCGCCGAAGCCGGCTGTCACTCGATGTTCAGCGCCTGCCGGGTGGACGGCGCCACGAGCAGCCCGGCCGTGGTCACGCCGATCAGCCAGGCCGGCACGGCGAAGTGCCACAGCCCGGCCTTGGCCAGGTAGTAGCCGAGCGGCAAAAACAGCAGCTCGACGAAGATCGCGACGCCGCGCGGGCCGGGCCGTCCCTGCCGCAGCGACCAGGCCGCGTAAAAGACCAGCGCCGCCAGCCCTGCGGCGATCAGGGCCTCGACGACGCCCGCGCCCACGGCGGTCTGCGAGGCGGTCACGCTCAACCACAGCAGCCACACGGCCACGGCGGCGACCCCGACGCTTTGGGCGTACAGCAGCCACACGGCGAGCCGCAGGGTAGTCGACGACGACGGGGCCGGCGCATCGGCCCGGGAGGATTCGTTCACCGGGACAATTTAGCGCGCGTTAAAGTCGTCGCACGTGAGAGCGTTGTTGATCGTCAACCCTAAGGCGACCACTACAAGCGAGCGGGCGCGCGACGTCTTGGTGCGTGCGCTGCGCAGTGCCGCCGACCTGGACGTCGCCCACACCACAAGGCGCGGACACGCCTCGGAGCTGGCCGCCAAGGCCGCCGCCGACGGCGTGGAAGCGGTGGTCACCCTCGGCGGGGACGGCACCGTCAACGAAACCGTCAACGGGCTGCTCAGCGGCGGGCGTACGGCGCGCACCGCGCCGGCGCTCGGCGTGGTCCCCGGAGGTTCCACAAACGTGTTCGCACGGGCCGTGGGCATGCCTTCCGACTGGATCGACGGGGCCGGCGTGATTCTGGAAGCTTTGCGTGACAAAAGCACGCGCACGGTGGGACTGGGAAAAGCGAACGGTCGATATTTCACTTTTTGCGCCGGAGTCGGTCTTGACGCGGCGGTGATACGCCGGGTCGAACGCGCGCGAATGCGAGGGCAGACGGCGACTCCGTCGCGTTATGTACGCGAAACTGTTACACAGTTTTTGCCGGGAGGAGACCGACGTCACCCGCAATTGGCGTTGAGCGTGCCGGGGGAGAAGCCGGTGCAGGGTCTGGCATTGGCGATTGTGCAGAACACGTCGCCTTGGACGTATTTGGGCGGCCGCTCCGTCGATCCGAACCCGCGCGCTTCCTTCGACACCGGTCTGGACGTGTTCGCCCTGCGTACGCTCAGCATCCCCGTCGCCGCCCGCACCCTGGGACAGCTGTTCTCTGGAAGGAAACTGCCCCATGGGCGCCAAGTAGTGACATATCACGACATGGAAACGTTTCGGTTGTCTACGCAACTACCGCAAGCATTTCAGCTCGATGGCGACTATCTTGGGGAGTGCGACGAACTGGAACTGGTTTCGGTCCCTGAAGCGCTGCGGGTGCTGTGCTGAGTCAGGAATCCGACACCACGACCCCAAGACATCGCGAAAAAACTTGCCAAAACGCCACAACGCTGGAACCATGCGTACTAGATTCGCTACAGGTCTTCGCGTGTCTGGCGGGAGTCTCCGTAAGAATCAGGGCGGTAACCTCGTGAAATTCCTCACGAGCCCAAGATTTTGGCGACTACCCCCTTGACATCGCGCCAGTTCGTGAAAGCATTCACAAGGTTGCTGGTATTGAGGCCTGACCAACTGACGTTAACGACCCGATCAAGGAGTGTCGCACTAATGGACTGGCGCCACCACGCCATCTGCAGGGACGAGGACCCTGAACTGTTCTTCCCGGTAGGGGACAGCGGGCCCGCCCTGGTGCAGGTTGAGCAGGCCAAGAGTGTCTGCAGGCGCTGCCCCGTAACCGAAGATTGCCTTAAGTGGGCACTGGAATCCGGCCAAGACGCCGGTATTTGGGGCGGTATGAGTGAAGACGAACGCCGGGCTCTCAAACGCCGCGGCGGCGTGCGGACATTGACTGTCGCAGGCTCGGCCTGACGCCAAAGCCACGAGGGAGGAGCGGCCGCCCCGGAAAACTCCGGCGGCCCCGCTCCTCCCTCGGCTTTTGCTCGGGGACGGGGTGCTTCAGCTTTCAGGGCACTTGGCCGTATACGGGACGACAGATTCGCCAACCGCGTTTCGCGCCGGCGTGCGCGTCGCGCTTACCGGTCGCCGCTCGGCCGCTTCTGAGACAGCCGGATCGTGGTGACTCCGTCGGCGGCGTCGATGCCGACCGATCCCGCCAGTGCCTCCAGGACGCCCCAGTCGAGCGATCGCCGGTGCGGCAGCGGCCCTATGTCGGAGCCTTCGATCGTGATGTGCAGATCCGTCGCGGTCACGTCGAAGCGGCACCGCAAGGTGGCGTCGTCGTCGGAGGCGGCCGTCATCAACAGCCCCGCCGCCTCGTCTACGGCCACGCGCAGATCTTCGATCGCGTCGAGGCCGAACTCCAGACGGGTGGCCAGTCCGGCCGTGGCGGTACGCAGCGCCGGCAGGAAATCGGCCGTCGACGGCACGTCCAACAACAAGACGTCGCCTTCTACCACCGCGTTCGTCATGGGGCGCTCCCTGCCTGACTCGCCGTTGCGGGACGTGCCCCGAAGTAGGAACACGCCCCGCTCAAGGCTAGGTTCTACTGCTTGGTTTCCCAGAAAATCTTGGAGATCTCGTCGATCTTGGCGAGCAGCTGATCGGCGACGGCCGGGTCCGCCGACCCCTTCGCTCCGGTTGCTCCCGCCAGCTTGGTCGCTTCGTTGACCAGCACGTGAAGCTCCGGGTACTTCTCAAAGTGCGGCGGCTTGAAGTAGTCCGTCCACAGCACCCACAGGTGATGCTTCACCAGCTCCGCACGCTGTTCCTTGATGAGCAAGGCGCGAGCGCGGAAATCCGGATCCTCATTGGCCTGATACTTGTCGCATATGGCCTTGACCGATTCGGCTTCGATCCGCGCCTGCGCGGGATCGTAGACGCCGCACGGAAGGTCGCAGTGAGCGGAAGCGGTGGCTTGCGGGACAAAGAAGCGTGACGTCAGCAGATGCGAAAAGCGCATCAATCCTCCAGCAATACGCGACGAATTGATCTTTCTTCGCCGAGGCTACCCCCACGTTGTCGACCTCGCGGACGGACCCGTCATGTCAAAGCGGTGAGCTGGGTCAAAGCGCGGAAATGTCGGATGCGGCCGCTCCGAGCAGCCGAGTAGGGTGGTCAGGCGTCGTGGCGAACCCGTGACGCCTCACCCCTTGTCTTCCCGGCGACACCCGCAACCGGGGCCCGATGAATCTTTCGAAGACTGCTAAGTGAGGATCCTGTGGATCTCGAGACCGCCAAAATCTACCAAGCTCATCGCGGCGGCAAGTTGAACGTGGAGCTGTCCCGCCCGTTGCGGACGCAAGAGGACTTGTCGCTGACGTACACGCCCGGCGTGGCGCGGATGTGCGAAGCAATCGCCGCCGACGAGTCGCTCGCCGCCGAGTACACCTGGGCCGGACGTCTGGTGGCGGTGGTGACCGACGGCACCGCGGTGCTTGGCCTTGGCGACATCGGGCCGCGGGCGGCCATGCCCGTGATGGAAGGCAAGGCGGCGCTGTTCAAGAAGTTCGCCGACGTCGACGCGGTGCCGATCTGCCTGGACACCACCGACCCCGACGAAATCGTCGAGACCGTGAAACGGCTCGCCCCCTCCTTCGGCGGGATCAACCTCGAAGACATCTCCGCGCCGCGCTGCTTCGACATCGAAGCGCGACTGGACGCCGAACTCGACATCCCCGTGTTCCACGACGACCAGCACGGCACCGCCGTCGTGGTGATCGCGGCCCTGCACAACGCGCTGAAGCTGAGCGGACGCAAGCTCGCCGACCTGCGTGTGGCCGTGGTCGGCGCCGGCGCGGCCGGCGTGGCCGTGGCCAAGAT
>JBOGDN010000320.1:0-1635 GCA_050742995.1 Stackebrandtia sp.
GGTCGGAGACGGCGCCGGCCGCCCATCGGCCCGCCATGATCGCCACGGACATAGCCGGCAGCGCCCCCGCAGCGGCCGCCGGGGACGAGAGGGCCAGCGGCAGGAAAGTCAGGACGCCGCCGTACCCGCAGGCGACGACGAGCATCGCCGTGCCGGGCCCGGCCAGCGGCAGCCAGCGGCCCTTGGGCGTGATCGGGTCGGAGGGGACGTCGTCGGGCGCGGCCGCGCCGCGGCCGTTCATCGTCCACACCAGAGGTGTGACCAGCAGCGCCGTGGCGGCGGCCGCCAGGAAGACCGGCGTGAAGTCGACCTGCTCGACGATCCACAGTCCCAGCGGCAGGAAGACGAGTTGGGGAGCGCCGACGGCGGCGCCGTAGGTCGCAAGGGCCTTGCCCTGCCGCGCGGCCGGGACCAGCTCGCCGACGAGGGCGGCGCCGGCGACGGTGACAAAACCGAACCCGACGCCGCGCAGCGCCGTGGCGCCGAGCACCCAGGTCAGGTCGGCGGAGACGAGGTACGCCGCTGCCGGCGCTCCCATGAGGAACGCGCCGGCCGCGAGGAGCTGGCGCATGCTGAAGCGCCGCAGCAGCAGTCCGACGCACAGCTGGCTTGCGACGGTGGCGGCCATCATGACGCCGGTGACCGCTCCGACGCCGGCGTTGTCGCTGCCGCCTTCGGCCGCCCACAGCGGAACGGTCGACGCCAACAGTCCGAAGTTGACGAAGGCCCCGCCGACGACGACGCACATGAGGACGAAGTCGCGCCCGAATCGCGGCCCTGCGGGGGGCGACTCGGGGCGAGGCGGGGCGGTCGTCGTCACCTGGCCGAGTAAAGCCGACAAATCAGCCCACGTCTACACGTCGGCGACGCCTCTCACAGCGGAAAAACCGCTTGACAGGGTTTGACTACAAGGGGTGAACTTGACATACGCCTCGTCGGGCGGTTTGCCCCCGGATTTGGGGCGGGGCCTGTAGCGGAGGCGGACAAAATCAGGTGAGGGCGGGGGCGGGTTCCCGCTGGGCGTCGCGGGCGCGGCGGCGCCGATCGGCGCGGCGCTCGAACCACACCGAGGTGAACGGGGGCACTGAGCAGGCCAGCCCGACGAAGATCTGTTTGGGGCCCCAGTCGAGCTCGCGGGCCACCAGCAGCACTCCGACGCAGTAGGCGATGAAGAGCCCGCCGTGGATGGGACCGAAGATCTCCACCCCGGTCTTGTCGCCGCTACCGAGGTGTTCGACGTACATGCCAGCCAGCAGTCCCGCCCAGGAGCATGCCTCGGCGATCGCGACGGCGAAAAATCCACGGAACAACAGCGGCACGGGAAGCTCCTTCTACGGGGCGTAAAACTCGCGGCCGAGGATATCCCGCGCGGCGCGAACGCGCCCGGCCGGGATCGCGTGCGCGCCCGCTTATACTCGGTCGGACCCAAAGCCCTCGCGTCCTCAGGCGCGAAGGCCGCGGGCGGAGTCGTCACCTCGGTTCATCGGCGGGCTCGCCGGAGGACGGCTCACACCGGCATCACATATACAGTCCATTGAGGATAGATGAGCCTGCCTGAAGACCGTCCCGAATCCGGGGAGGGCGAAACGCCGCCGTCCGCGCCGATTTCCGGCGAAGACACCCCCGACGCCGCAC